>CAZGMW010000061.1:0-8105 GCA_964526895.1 uncultured Planococcus sp.
TGTAGGGCAAAGTAAAAGGGATATCACGCTGGTACATCCCGAGATCCAGATACCTTGGCAATGCGGGGTCTTCTGTTATTTCATGATCGGCAAATACGACAGCGAGCCCGCTCATTGTGCCGACTGCTTTTCCGCTGGTCGCCGTTGCCAGCCAACAATCTTCCATTGAAAATGGGATAGCGCCGAAACTGCTGATGCAATCAACACAAAGTTTAACGCTGTATTCTCCGCACAACTCACCGATCACTTTGAAATCATTTACCATGCCGGTGGATGTTTCGCCATGAACCATCAACAGCCAACCATATTGTCCATTGCCCACTAACTCTTTGACGGCGTCCGCGGAAAAATTTTCACCCCATTGTTTTTCCACAGCATCGAATTCAAGCTGCCAGCGAGTCGCCTGCCTGATCAGCCGTTCGCCGAATTCTCCGTTCGCGAGGATGAGCCCGCGCTTATTCAACCTGGAAATCTGCGCAAGCATCGCCTCATTGGCTAAGGTGCCGCTCCCTGACAGCAAATACGGAGAAGCGTTGGCCATCTCTTCCAATCTCCTCTTCACTCCCTGATAGATTGCTTGAAAAGTCGACGATCTGTGCGACATCGGTTCTTCTGTGAAAGGATGCGATATTTCATCAGTCATTTTGACTGGCCCAGGCAAATATAATCTTCTTTTCGCCTGCAGCCTTGCAGCGACTGAATCTGTATAGTCAGCCCGCGTGGTCACCATCGGGATGAAAACGGCTTCGCCTGTGCCGACCGGTTCCGCAAACGGGCGAAAGCCGAGCTGCGCATATAATTTCAACTCACGGGTAGTGCCGGAAATTACAGCGGCATTAAATCCTGCTTCACAGCAATAATCGGATAATGCACGTGCCAACAGAAAAAAGACCCGGCCGTTGCGGTGCTCTTCGCGGACAGCCAACAATCTTATTTCGCAAATCTCCCCGATGTTTCCGAGATGTTCCTCGACTTTGCCGATTTTTCGATCAAGAGAAAAAGGCCGCTCGGAGCGGAGAGCGATCATTCCCACCATTTCTTTATCGGAAAGGACAATCAGATAAGTATTCTGATGGTGGTAGGGATCTACCCTCATGCCCGAATCATTGGTTTCGTGCTGAGGAATCTCTTCAACAAACGTAGAATAGTTCAGCTTTGCTATTTGCTCAAATTCTGTCTCCGTCCTGGCGATTTTACACCAATACATGCCTTCCTCCCCCTTTCTACCGTTTCTGGAAAGCTTGTTCAATCGAATAATCATCCAAATCAATATCAAGGGAATTCCCCATGGCAAGTTTTGCTAGCTGCGCGCCAAGATACGGTCCCGCTGTCAGGCCCGATGAACCCAGAGCATTGGCCGCAAAAAGATTCTCATAACCCGGAACCTGGCCGATGAAAGGCAAAGCACTTAAAGTAGATGGCCTGAAACCGGTGCTGGCACCCATCAATTCAGCACTTGCCAAACCTGGAACCACATCGAGCACTTTATCAAGAATATGATGGATGCCCCCTGCAGTCAGTTTAGTGTCGAAACCGGCATCATTTTCATGGGTTGCACCGGCGATGATGCGGCCGCCGGCGAATGGCACAATGTATTGTCCGAACGGCACCATTGCCACCGGCCAGTCTTCTGTCCCCGCTTCTTCGAGCTGCAACTGGAGAATCTGCGCTTTTTGCGGTACGACATCCATCTCAAGGCCCAGCGGTTTGAATAATTCAGGAGCCCATGCACCTCCTGCCGAGATGATGCTGTCAGCAAAAAATTCCTGCTGTTCCGTTTTCACTCCGGTCACTGTATTGTTTTCCACAATCAGCTTCGCATCTCCTGCAATGATTTCCGCTCCCAGCTTCCGCGCCGCGCTAATAAGGGCATCCCGCACAGCACGCCCATCCACCCGGGCAGCTCCGCTGACATACAAAGAGCCGTATTCGTCTCCAGCACGAGGAAACAAAGCTTTGGTTTGATCGGCAGTCAGCCTTTCAATATCACCCATTTCGGGCGCTTCTTCTTTCCGCTCCCGCGCTTTTGCCTCCATTTTATCCAATTTGCTGTCTTCATGAATGCTGACAATGCCGACTTGCTTGTAGCCCGTCTCCTGCTCACCGAGATTTTCCAATTCCTTTATCATATCCGGATAATATTTCGCACCGTTTTTCGCTAAGTGGTACCAGGCTTTATTGCGCCGCTGCGAAATCCATGGACAAACGATTCCCGCAGCTGCTCCTGTAGCCTGGCCGGAATCCGCACGGTCGATTAAGGTAACTTTCGCTCCCGCCTTTGCCGCTGCGTATGCTGTCGACGCTCCCAGGATTCCTCCACCGATAATGATTAATGATTTCATAATTTCACCTTTTCCTCGCTTTATCTGAATCTCATTTTAAAGCACAACAGCAAGAGACTCAACTTCACCTGAATCTATTTTGCCTTGATTCAATTTCTTCAATTGAGGGTAAAGCATGAAATAGAAACGATACAAGAACAGGAGGAATTGAAAATGGAAAAAAGCAAAAGCACCGAGGCCATCCTGCCGATGACTTCAACAAAAAGCGGTTCAGGAGTGGAACTCGCTCCGGATGTCTATTGTTATACCAATCAGATTGTCAATCTTTTCTTCATCGGGAATCCCGCAATCAGCAGTGATTATATTTTGGTAGACGCCGGGATGCCTCGCTCCGCCAATAAAATTCTGGAGGCGGCCGAAAAACGGTTTGGGCCAAATCATAACTTGAAAGCCATCATTTTAACCCATGGCCATTTTGATCATGTCGGCAGCATTATCGATATTCTGGAGAAATATCCTGTACCGGTATATGCGCATCCGTTGGAATTCAGTTATTTAAAAGGCATCACTGATTATCCGCAGCCTGATTCGTCAGTCGAAGGCGGGCTTGTCGCTAAAATTTCAAAGGCGTTCCCTGAAGAGGCAATCGATATTTCGGCTCACCTTAAGGAATTGCCGGCGGATGGAAGTGTTCCGGGCATGCCAGGATGGAATTGGATTCATACCCCGGGCCATTCAGATGGCCATGTGTCGTTATTCAGAAGTGCCGGGAAATTGCTGATTGCCGGCGATGCATTCGTGACGGTGAAACAGGATTCCCTCTATAAAGTGCTGACACAGAAAAAAGAAGTTTGCGGGCCACCGGTTTATTTGACCACTGATTGGCGTGCAGCATGGGAATCGGTTGTAAAACTGGCTGATTTGGAACCATCCATTGCCGGCACCGGGCATGGCAAGCCTTTACACGGCTCTGAATTGGCGAAAGGCCTTGTCGACCTGGCGAAAAATTTCCAGGAGAAAGCCGTGCCTTCACACGGGAAATTTGTGAACAATTAATTTTTCCTTTAATCAGCTTTGATTTACTTCTCAATTGACGGAAGTTTAAAACGCCAGATTAACCTGGCGTTTTTTCTGTTGTTCTCCTAAGTATTTACAAATATATTAATTTACAGATTTAAGGTTTCGAATTCCAAAACTTAGGGTATACATAAATCGTAGTCTCAATTTTTTTAAATAAGGATTAGGAATATAGAAACGGAGATGAACTCGATGATTAAGAAAGTGCTGTTTGTTTCGGATCATGGAGATCCATTGGCAAAGCTAGGCGGTAAACAAGCCGGAGGCCAGAATAATTATGTAAAACAATTGGCACTTGCCTTGGAAAACAGAGGATTGCAGGTTGATGTCGTGACACACTGGTGCGATGATTCTGCCCCACGTGTCGAAGAATTCGGCAAAAGCTGCCGTGTTATTCGAATTGAAGCTGGATATAAAGGATTTGTATCGAAAAATGAAATGCATTCGATGCTTTCTGCTTTCTATAAAGAAATGAAAGAAACATTGCCGCTTGATACTTATGACATCGTCCACACGCATTATTGGCTGTCAGGCTTAATCGGAATCCGTTTAAAAGATGAGTTCAATCTGCCCTTCATCCATACATCCCATTCTCTTGGATGGGCAAAAGAAGAAGCAACAGGAATTGAAGATGACAGACGGACAGAAGCGGAAACGGTTATTATGCAAAAAGCCGACCACGTGCTGGCTACTACTAATAGCGAAAAGTATTTGATCAGACAGCATGTCGATTTCCCTTCTTCCATCAGCGTAATACCTATTGGCGTTGATGAAGCATTTAAAGTGCGCGGCAGCCGGACCCATATCCGTAAAAAACTTGGCTATTCGAGCCCTCTTTTTGTTTTTGCGGGAAGACTGGAAGAAACCAAGGGAATTTTTACGCTGCTGAATGCATTCAAGTTATTAACTGAAAAAAATACTGATACTTATCGTCCCCGCCTTGTACTTGCAGGCGGTGAACCAGATGCCATAGATGAAGAAACGAAGCTTCCAAAAAACCATAAAATCCGAAAAGCCTTGCGTGGCATCGAAGAGCACGTGGAATTCCTCGGTCCCAAATCACAGGAAGAATTGGCACTTCTATTCAACTCCGCTACGGCAACCATCGTTCCGAGCTTTTACGAATCTTTCGGGATGGTGGCAGCAGAAGCTCAAGCCTGCGGAAGCCCTGTTATCGCTTCCAATGTCGGCGGACTCAAAAATGTGGTACAGGATGGCGTAACCGGCCTTTTAGTGGAAACTAAAAATGCCGTTGACCTGGCAGTGGCGATGGAAGTGATTTCCGTCAATTCCCTGTTGGCGCAAAGACTCAGCAGACAGGCAGTGGAATTGGCCAAGAAAGATTTCCACTGGCCATCGATTTCTGAACGGGTAATGAAAATGTATGAGGTGGTAAGCAGTGAACAACACAACACATTTGTTGGCAACCGACTTGGATGGAACGTTCGTCGGTGATCGTAAAGGTCTCGATGAACTTCTTGGATTTTATGCCAGCCGGGAATACAGCGTTTCCCTTGTTTACATCACCGGGCGCCATTACCAATCGGCATTGTCCCTGATCAAAGAAGAAAATCTGCCGAAACCGGATGTATTGATTACAGATGTCGGTACAGAAATCCGTTCTGGTGATATTCTTGAAAAAGATTTGGAATGGGAAAAGAGAATGCTCGGACATTGGCAGCCTGAAGCAATTGATAAAGCAGCTGCTTCTTTTGACGGGCTGCAGAAACAGGTTCTTCCCGTCACCAACCGCTGCTCTTATTATGCAAAAGACTTCAATATTGTAGAAATGTTTGAACAGCAACTGATATCGGCCGGCATCCCTCATAAACTCATTTACAGCGGCGGCCGTGATCTTGATATTCTTCCTGCGGACAGCGGCAAAGGAGCAGCACTCGAATACATTCTGGATAAATTCGATGCGCGCCAAGCGAAAATACTGGTTGCAGGAGATTCAGGAAATGATAAAGAGATGCTGACTTTGGGATTTCCTTCTGTAATCGTTGGAAATGCCCAGCCTGAATTGCTGAACAGCACTGAGGACCCGATGATTTTCCGGGCATCTAAAGTTTGTGCTGGAGGCATCCAGGAAGCCTGGAATCATTTCCATCCTGAATAACCGCCCTTTCCAAATCTTTAGTTTTGGAAAGGGATTTTTTCTTTCCGGCCACACGCTAAACCGTGTTATCATTTGTTTTTTCTGTCAGATGGTTTATATTTAAGGAGAAGGCGGTTTCATTCTGCGGAATGGATGACGCCAAGAATCCATACATAAATGTACCAGTGATGATCCATTTGAAAAGGAGGAAATTGCGATGAGTAAAGTTGCGAATCTGCAAAAAGAATCGATGGTCATGCTGAAAGAAACGAGCCGCACCTTTTTCATTCCCATCAGTTTTTTGGAACCCGTCCTCAAAAAGACTGTCGGCTCAGCTTATCTTTGCATGCGCGCAATAGATGAACTTGAAGATCATCCTGAATTGGATGATCAAGTGAAAATCAGATTATTAAGGGAAACCAGTAAAATGCTTCATATGCCTTTCGACCGGGAAGCTTACGAAGCTATGCTTAAACCTTACGCACATATCCTTCCTGAAGTAAGTCTTCGCCTCGCTGACTGGATCAGCGTCTGCCCTCCGGAAATAGCGCCGAAAGTTTTGGAGTCAACAGCAGAAATGGCGGAAGGAATGGCAAAATGGGTAGAACGGAAATTTGTCATTCGTACACGGGAAGACCTTGACGATTATACGTATTATGTAGCCGGGCTTGTCGGAACGATGTTATCCGATCTTTGGAAATGGCATGATAATACCGACACGGATCCTCAACTTGCCATCGGCTTCGGCCGAGGCCTGCAGGCTGTCAATATGCTGCGCAATATGGATGAAGACCGTGAACGCGGCGTCAGTTTCGTGCCGGAAGGCTGGACGCGCGACGATATGTTCGATTATGCTAATGAAAATCTGGCACAAGCGGATTTATATGTGAAATCGATTAAAAACAAACGGATCCTGATGTTCTGTAAAGTACCGCTTGCCCTCGCCCATAGCACATTGAAGGCACTGAAATCCGGACGGGAAAAAATGAGCCGGACAGAAGTCGAAGGAATCGTGGAACAATTGAAAGAACAGGAACAAGTCAATTAACCCGTTAAGCCCGTTTCTACCGAAGCGGGCTTTTATTTTAATGTAAAATCACGAATTCGTTTCTTTACCAATTCTTCATACAAAGAATTAAATGGTTTATACTGTAAGTACCACGTATTTGTGCATAAAGGAGCAGTAAAATGACTATCACTATCATCAGTATTTTATCTATCGCCATTTTCATACTGAATATCTTCCTTGCTGCAGCACTTGTTTTCCTTGAACGACGTGATGCTTCTTCGACTTGGGCCTGGCTGCTGGTCCTCTTTTTCATTCCGATCGCCGGTTTCTTCATCTATCTGCTGCTGGGGCGTCGGCTTAGAAAAAAGACATTATTCAAATGGGAAGGGCGCACCCGGATCGGCATCGAAAACTTGATTGCCCATCAGATGAACGAGCTTCACGACGGGACATTCTTTTTCAGAAATGAAAACTCCAGGGAATACAAAGATCTGATCTACCTCCACCTTCGCAATAACGGTGCTGTGCTGACACAAAATAACGATGTGCAGATCTTCAATGACGGACGGGACAAATTTGAAGCTTTGCTAGCCGATATTGAAAATGCCAAACACCATATACATATTCAATACTATATTTTCAGGCTTGATCAATTGGGCACACGCCTTGTGGATGCGCTGATAGAGAAGGCGAAACAAGGTGTAAAAATCAGGCTGCTGTATGACGATATGGGCTCACGGACATTGAGCAAAAGACATTTTAAAGAGCTGACGAAATACGGGGGAGAAGTGGAGACTTTTTTCCCTTCCATTTTTCCATTGATCAATCCCCGCCTGAATTACCGTAATCACCGGAAAATCGTCGTTATCGACGGCTGCATCGGATACATTGGCGGTTTTAATGTTGGAGATGAATATATTGGACTCAGCCGCAAATTCGGTTATTGGCGTGACACACATCTCCGTTTGGAAGGCGGCGCGCTGCACCCGCTGCAGACTCGTTTCATCCGCGACTGGAACCAGGCATCCATTCGCCATGACATCCAATATGAAGAAATCTATTTTCCTGCGGTTGTCGAAAAAGGGACTACTTCCATGCAAATTGTGTCCAGTGGCCCCGATGAAGAATGGGAACAGATTAAAGACGGATACATGAAGCTCATTAACATGGCAGATAACTACATTTATATACAGACGCCCTACTTTATCCCCGACGCCAGCTTTTATGACGCCATTCGGGTAGCTTCACTGTCCGGCATCGATGTCCGGGTGATGATCCCAAATAAACCTGACCATCCCTTTGTCTACTGGGCAACTTATTCTTATGCCGGCCAATTGCTGCGTGCAGGGGCGCGGGTATTCATCTATGACAACGGATTTTTGCACACCAAGATGATTGTGGTGGATGACAAGGCCTCGACTGTCGGCACTGCCAATATCGATGTCCGCAGCTTCAAACTGAATTTTGAAGTGAATGCGTTCATCTATGACGAAGATATCTCCAAGGAACTCGGCAGGATGTTCCGGCAAGATATGGAATTGTCGACAGAATTGACTACCCAAACCTACTTTGAAAGAACAAAATTAATAAAAACAAAAGAATCCATCGCACGTCTGCTGGCACCGATTTTATAAGAAAA
>CAZGMW010000062.1:0-8097 GCA_964526895.1 uncultured Planococcus sp.
GAAATGACAGGAATTTTGGCCTTGCTGAGTTAATCGGCAAGGCTATTTTTATTGTATTGAGAAAAAGTAGAGAAGTTAAAGGGGAAAGTGCCTTATTTCCCGGGAAATAGTTCTGAAAACCCAAAAGCCGCTATCATTTAACAACGATAGCGGCTCAGATATAATCTTTTTATTTGGCGGTTTGCCCGCCGTCAATCAGGTGTTCAACGCCTGTGATGATTGCGGCTTTGTCTTCTAATCTGCTCGGTAATAAAAAACCCGTGAGATGAGGAGGCACGGGTTCAGATCATTTAAGGGGTGGACAGCTCAGCTTCGGTCACCCATTTATGGTTTGTGATTTTTTCTCCATCTGGACTTTCATAATCAATCATATAGACGGTGGTGTCTTCAGCTGAAACGATTTCAGCTTCTGCATCCTGCATCCCTGACATATGGTCAGTGTTCAAAATGACTGTATCACCAGGTTCAAGCGACGCGTTTTCCTCAGCTTTCAGCTCTTGGTGAATCACCCATTTGTGATTTTCAACTTTTTCGCTGCCATCCGTCGGCATGTAAGTGACTGCGTAGACGGTTGTATCATAGGCGCCCGAAACGGTGGCTTCTGCATCTTGCATGCCTGCCATATGGTCAGCATTTACAATGACCTCGGTGCCAGGCTCATAGGCAGGAGATTCGGCTTCCATCAAACCAGCCGGAACTTCACCGGAACCGGAATGATCCATGCCTTCATGGCCGCCGTGTCCTTCTTGGCTTTCACTGGTTTCTACCGGTTTATCCAGTGTTTCAGGATCCACCGTTACATCTGTATTGCCGCATGCGGCCAGAGCGATTGCAAAAGTGAGAGTAGCGGCGGCAGCTGTTATTTTATTGGTAGCCATATAAGTCCCTCTATTCCTGAATATTTTCCTTATCATACAACCCTCGCTATAACTTTGTACAGGCTGCCACATTTTCGCCAAGCCGTGAAGGATGAAAAGATTATAATTTTCGTTATAATGAGGACAGACAACAGGACCATTCAAAGAAAGGCAGGGATTCACCTTGAATAAAAAATTCTTAACCGCTGTGCTTGCAACAGGCTTTATTGCCGCAGGGTGCAGTGATGATTCAGATATTGCAGAAACAGAAAATACTGCGCCACCTGCAGAAGAAACTGTAGAGCAGGAAACGGCTGCAGAAGACACCAATGAAGACGACTTTCTGACACCGTTTGATGAAACTCTGACGCATGTGCATGGTATGGGTTATGTGGGGAACGAAGATGGACTGTATTTTGCCTCGCACACTGGGTTGAAAGTCTACCAGGACGGCAGCTGGTTCGAAACGGATGGAATGTACAACGATTATATGGGATTTAATGCGGTGGATGAAGGCTTCTTTACTTCGGGGCATCCGGGCATGGATTCAGATTTGCCGAATCCGATCGGCATTCAAAGAAGTAATGACGGCGGCCGTTCGCTGGAGTCGCTCACACTGGAAGGCGAAACAGATTTTCATTGGATGGCGGCCGGTTATCAAAGCCACGATCTATTCGTCATGAATCCGCAGCCGAATTCGGAGATGGAAGCCGGTTTTTACTTTAGTGAAAACGAAGGGGCAGACTGGCGTGAACTTGCAGCGGAAGGAATCGACGGGGAGTTGACGGCTCTGGCAATCCATCCGACAGATTCGGCGTTGTTGGCTGCAGCCAGTTCAACAGGCGTGTTCCTTTCTGAAGATGGAGGGGAATCTTTTAAGCGTGTGACGGAACAAGGCGAATTCGGCACCGCTGTGCATTTCACAGAAGATGAATTGCTTTATGCAAGCCATGGCACTGAAGCTGCTTTGACATCCTATGGTTTGGCGAACGGAGAAGAGGAAAGGTTTGAAATCCCTGATATGGGCGAAGATGGAGTAATTTTCATCGCGGTCAACCCTGCCGATGCGGAAGAGATTGCTCTTTATACAGTACAGGGAAGTGCATATGTATCGTCTGATGCCGGCGCTACGTGGGAAGCGGTTCTGGAACAAGGCCAGATTCAATAGAAGATAAAAATCCCCTTCCGGAATTTCCGGAAGGGGATTGTCTTGTATTATGCAATTTTTTTGCAGGCTTCTGCGCATTTGAAGCAAGCTTCAGCACAGCGCTGGCAATGTTCGTGGTCATGTTTTTTACATTCATTGCCGCAAGCTTCGCAAATTGTTGCGCAAACCTGTGCCAATTCCTTAACAAACGGCGAGTTGCGTGAAATCGCCTGTTCAAGATAGCCGCACATATCCGCGCATTCACGGTCCAGTCGGATACATTCTGCCATCATTTTTACGTTGTCTTCCTTCAGGCAGGCATCGAAACAATGGTTACATTCGGTCATGCATTCGTGCAAAACCTTTAATAATTCTGCATGTTGTTCATGTGCCACAATAAAACCTCCAGTTTCAGATTTGTTTGTCTCATAATTCTGTTTTTTCCTTTTTACTGACAATTTAAACATAATAAGTTGAAAAGATTAATTTTTCTTTATTTGGAATGCTGATTCGTTAACCGGAACGTGAATCTTTTTCCAATTTGCTGCGCTTGCTTTGATAATCTTCTTCCGTGATTTCGCCCTTGTCATATTGATCCTGTAATTTGCGGGCTTCGTTATTCGACGGCAATGTATCCACCCGTCGAGATCTCGGATTGTTTTTCGCCATGAAAAACCAAAAGGCAATCAGTACACCGACGAGCAATACACCGAGGCCTGCCAACAAGCGCAGAGGAACAGGGAAAGCTGCCAACAGAGTAAGGTCCATGCCTTTCACTCTCCTTTATCAAAAGCTTCTTGTAAATGTATTTCCCTCTTCGGCCAAATTTAATCCGAAGGTTTTTTCATCATCAATATCGATACGATAATGAAGAGAAACAAATAAATTATTTTTCCTTCTCAGCAAACATTTGCTATAACAGTTCAAAAATTTATAATGATAAATAAGAGAACAAAGAAAGCGGTGGCGTTAATTATGTATGTGTTGGGAATAGACGGAGGGGGCACGAGAACTTCGGGAGTAGTGGCAGATGAGACTGGCGAAGTGTACATGCAGGCGTTTGGAGGAGGAAGTAATCCAACGGTAGTGTCAAAGAAAGAATACGAAGAAATCGTCAGTACCCTCGTGGCTCAACTGGAACAGCAGAATCCGGTTATTTTCTCTCAGCTCGAGATTTGTTTCGCTGGCATGTCAGGATTCGATGAAAGTGGCCAAGGCGATGAATTCACAGGGCTATTGAAAAAGCTGTTGCCAGCCGGAACCAAAGTTGTGGTAAAGAATGATGCTTACAATGCTCTGTATTCCGGAACGCTCGGCAATCCGGGAATTGTTCAAGTTGCGGGCACCGGTTCCATCACATTCGGGATCAATTATGAAGATAAGACGGTCCGCAGCGGCGGTTGGGGATATTTATTCGACGAAGCGGGCAGCGGGTTTTATATGGGTCAGGAAGCATTGAGAAAAGTCTTTGAACATTACGATGGGCGTGGCCCGGCAACTTCCATGACCGAGAAAACCCTGGATCATTTCGGCGCATCGCAAGTCGCTGATTTGACGGGGGAGATTTTTGGATCAGATCATCCGAGAACCGTGATTGCCAAACTTTCTCCGATAGTAGTAACAGAAGCGGAAGCGGGGGACCCGGTCGCAAAAGCAGTTATCTGCAAAGCCTGTGAAGAAATGATTAAATGCATAGAAGCCTGCCATTCTGAATTGTTCGAGCAGGATCATCCGACTGTCATCGTTCTCGCGGGTGGCGTTTTCACCAATCCGCGCCTATTTCTATGGTACTTAAATGAATTGAGCAAGAAAACCCTGCCTAAAGCCGTCTTTCGGGAATCCAGATTTGCTCCTGTAGGAGGCGCCATCATCGGTGGCCTCAAAGCAATGGGCATCAATAATGTCAGTGAGACATTCGCGGAACAGATGAACCGGCAGTTAGAGAGATGAACCACTTGGAAAGCGGTGCCTGTCACCCACACAATTCATCTATAATACAGATTTTAGAAAAGAAAAATGAAGTAATCAAAGAAGGTGCCGGCAATGACTCGAATGCTCATAGAAAATATACGGCTCATCCAGCGAGATGGTCAGCTGGCTGAGGGCATGATCCTAGTGGAAAATGGCAAAATCAATGCAGTTTCGACTGAACCTCTGGCTGATTACAATGGCGCCCGTTTTGATGGAGGCGGATCGATCGCCATGCCCGGCTTTATTGATATTCACATCCACGGAGCAAAGGGTGCGGATTTTATGGATGATGACAGCTCAGCGGCGTACAAGATTGCGGCGGCGCTGCCGGCAGAAGGGACGACATCGTTTCTGGCGACGACGTTGACCCAGTCCTCGGAGCGGATTGCAAAAGCGATTGCGCATGGCCGGAACTTTATGAGTAGGAATTATGGAGCGCAGGCGGAGATGTTGGGATTCCATCTTGAAGGACCCTTTATCCATCCGGATCAGGCTGGCGCACAGCCTTCCGCGTTTATCCAGGAACCATCGCTGGGACAGCTGCTTCTTTGGTTCGGTGATGGGCTCGCTGATTTGAAAATAATTACGATGGCGCCGGAGCTGGACCGTGATTTTAGTGTGATGCGGGAACTCGCAGCCCGCGGTGTCATCGTGTCGGCCGGGCATACAACTGCTGATTACGAAACGATTTGCCGCGCCCAAACAGCCGGATTAAGTCAGCTGACGCATTTCGGCAATGCGATGCGCGGGTTGCATCACCGTGAAATTGGGGTTGTCGGAGCGGGTATGCTAAACCGTGATTTGTTTTGTGAAATCATTGCGGATGGTATTCATGTAGCGCCGGATATGCTGAAATTGGTGCTTCGGGTAATCGGCGCAGAGCGCTTGATACTCATCACCGATTCGATGCGCGCCAAAGGCTTGCCGGACGGAACGTATACGCTTGGCGATCAACAGGTAACGGTGTCCGGACAGAAAGCGCTGCTCACAAACGGCGCGCTCGCCGGCAGTGTACTGGCGATGAATGAAGGATTGCATCAATTGCGTCAAGTGGCGGACATTTCCTGGATTGACGCTATTGCAGTGTCGTCAGGCAATGCGGCACGCAGGCTCGGAATTTTTGATCGTAAAGGCAGCATTGAAAAGGGAAAAGATGCCGATATTGTGTTGTTGACTGAGAATTTCAGCGTCAACTACACTTTTTGCAAAGGCATCTTAAGTTACGCCTTTGATCAAATTTAATAGGCAATTAGCCGTTTAGGCGCTTACATCTGAATTTTATGAAAAAGGTGGACAGAGTTCTGAGTTAACCATTCATAAATGACTAAATGCCTAATTTCAAACTCAATTTTGAGTAAAGCCTGCTACTATTCCTGAAAACGCTTTCAAAAGAAATGTGACAAATAGATCAATTTTATTAAATTATCAAATAATAATTATTTTATTGCCATTTTTGAGTATAATGAAAAGGTTCAAACATTATGCAGAAGGAGCTGGAAAAATGTCATTGTCTAAAAGATTGGCGATGGTGCTCGCGGCACTCGTATTGGCTTTAAGTGGTTTATTTACTGGAGGGGCTGCGGATGCGGCAAAACCGGATAAAGGGAAGAAATTAAAGCCGATCGATGTATCGCTACGGATTATGGGAACAACGGATTTACATACAAATTTCATGAATTACGATTATTATCAGGATAAAGTGTCCAATGAACTGGGCTTGGCAAAAACAGGCGTTTTGATCGAAGAAGCCCGTGCTGAAAACTCTAATAATCTCTTATTTGATAATGGAGATTTGATCCAAGGGACACCGTTTGGCGCTTATAAAGTGTCAGTCGATCCGCTTGAAGAAGGAGAATTGCACCCGGCATATGCGGCACTCGATTCACTCGACTTCGATGCGTCGACACTGGGCAACCATGAATTCAACTTCGGTTTGGATTATTTGGATGAAGCATTGGATGATGCACCGTTCCCGGTTTTGAACGCCAATGTTCTGGATGCGGCAACGGGAGAAAATAAATACCAGCCTTACACAGTAATCGACAAAGAAGTAGTCGATGAGATGGGCAGAACACGCACATTGCAAGTGGGCGTCATCGGTGTGGTTGCGCCGAAAATAATGGAATGGGACCGTGCTAATCTTGAAGGCAAAGTCATTGCGGAAGATGCAGTGCAGTCGGTTGAGAAATTCATTCCGCAAATGAAAGCGGAAGGAGCTGACGTCATCGTCGTTCTTTCGCATTCAGGTATTGGTGATGCGACACATGAAATCGGTGAAGAAGATGTAACTTACCAGATTTCACAAATTGAAGGCGTTGATGCCATCATCACTGGCCACGACCATGAGGTATTCCCGGGAGCATATGGCGATTTGCCGAATGTCGATCAGGAACAAGGCACAATCAACGGCACACCGGTTGTCATGGCCGGCAATTTCGGCAGCCATTTGGGCGTCATTGATTTGACATTGAGCCCGCGCGGCAACGGCAAACGCTGGGTCGTAACTTCCGAGAAAGCGGAACTGCGCGAAATCGATTCAACGACTGGTGAAGTCGCTGAAGAAGTAGTGGAAGCAGTGAAGGAAGCGCACGAAGGAACGATTGAATACGTCAACACACCGGTTGCTAAAACGACAGCGCCTATCAATAGCTATTTTGCGTTGGTAAATGATGATCCATCTATTCAATTAGTTAATAATGCACAAACCTGGTATGTGGAGCAGCAAGTCGCAGGCACAGCAAATGAAGACTTGCCGATTCTTTCTGCAGCAGCGCCATTCAAGGCGGGCGGCCGTAACGGCGGCGATTATTACACGAATATTGAAGCGGGACAAATCGCCATCAAGAACGTCGCTGATCTGTATGTTTTCGATAATACGACATTTGCATTGAAATTGACTGGTGCAGATGTGCTGGAATGGCTTGAGATGTCAGCTGGCCAATTCAACCAGATCGATCCAAACGCTACTGGTGAGCAGCAATTGGTCAACGCCGACTTCCGTACGTATAATTTCGATGTCATTGACGGAGTCACGTACGATATTGATGTAACAGAGCCGGCAAAGTATGACAGATCCGGTAATTTGATCAATGAAGGCGCGAACCGCATCAAGAATCTTTCTTTTGCAGGCGAGCCTATCGACCCGAACCAGGAATTCCTGGTAGCAACGAATAATTACCGTGCAAGCGGAAGCTTCCCGGGTGTGGTCAACGCAACAGAAGTAATCGATTATGCTTATGAGAACCGTCAAGTTGTCATTGATTATTTGGAAGGCCTTGGCACTATCGACCCTTCAGCTGATAATAACTGGACGTTCGCACCGATTGCGGGCGAGCAGTCGATTATCTTCGAGACATCCAATAACGCACAGGACAAAATTCCGGCAGACAGCGGCATCACGTATATTGCGCCGACTGTGAATGGGTTTGCGAAGTACGGAATTGCGATAGACTAATAAAATCTAGAGTGTGTGGCCCATCCGCGGTTTGCGGGTGGGTTTTTTGATGCGTGGAGGAGTGGTATTCTATGCGCTTGGGAGTGCGAGTTGACGTATAAGCTGATTTGTTTACCGTATAAATAGTCTTTGTTGTCGTATAGATTCGTTTTGGTGTCGTATAGCTTGAGAATGATGACGGTTAGCCGATTTTGCTTCATATATAGGAAAAGGGCATTAAAGAAAGACGTAGTGACAGTCGCTTTGGCGCTCGGGAGATGCCTTCCGCAACAAGCCTGGCTGGAGTGATGCCAGTCTTGTTGCTTCGGCCACTCCATAAACGCGCCTTTGCTTGGAGTGTGGGTTGAGAGGAGGAGAGATGGAAGAGAAGCAGTTTTGGAAATGTGTTGTTTTGAATTTATAGTCTCGGGAACATCTATTTTAGGAGAAGTGATTCTAGTTAACTTACAAAGTGGTTAGCTTATCGTATAAATATTTTTTGTTGCCGCTTAGATTCATTTTGGTGTCATATAACTCGATAATAGTGACGGATAGCCGATTTTGCTTCGTATATAACAAAAGGACATTAGAGTAAGACGTAGTGACAGTCGCTTTGGCGCTCGGGAGAGTCCTCCCGCAACAAGCCTGGCTGGAGTGATGCCAGTCTTGTTGCTTCGGCCACTCCATAA
>CAZGMW010000063.1:0-8076 GCA_964526895.1 uncultured Planococcus sp.
TTTCCATTTTTTTGAAAGTGGTCTGACCACTTATGTATTTACCATACAAAAAAAAACGGCTTACGTAAAGAAAAAACTGCTTTCCAATATGGAAAAGCAGTTGTTCTGCTGAAGAAACCTTTAAAAGCAGCTTTCGCTGAATAGGAAAGGCAAAGATCAAACATCAATGGTTTTGCAGATGATCGACGTTCGGTTCATACGATTTTCAATGGTCCCCTGCACTTCGATGACCGCTTGCTCCTTAAGGACCGCATTGTATTTCGCATATTCTTCCGGAAACAAAGTGACAGAAGCCGGCCCCGTATCATCCTGTAAAGTAACGAAAGCCATCGCATCCCCTTTTTTGGTGCGGATCCTTTTTATCTCCTCAATCATGCCCAGTACATGGACTCTTTCTTTATCTCTTTTCAGCTTTAATGATTTCAGCTCATCAAAAGCTTTCTGCCGCTGTTTCTTTTCCCGTTCGATGGGATGTGTGGAAAGGTAGAAACCAAGCACTTCCATTTCAAGATCCAATTTCAGATTCTCGGGAATGGGGGAAGCTGTTGTATATTTCGGTTTCATGAAGCTGGCACCCATTTCATCGAATAACCCCGGCTCTTCATCCGGTTTAACAAGCTCCGCATGTTTGACTGCACTATCCAGTGAAGCCAGCAAGGTGGCTCGATCGAGTTCGAAATCGTCCAATGCTCCAGCTTTAATGAGCGGTTCAAAAGCTTTACGGGTGAAATGGATCGCAGAAATCCTTTCGGAAATATTAAACAGGCTTGTAAATGCCCCGTGATTATTGCGTGAGGAAATGATGGCTTTTATAACAGTTCCCGGAACACCTTTAACATTATTAAGGCCAATTCTCACCTTGCCTTCTTCAACTGAAAATGATGAAAAACTTTTCTGGATGGATGGAGGCAAAAGCGGAATATTCTTCTCTTTTATTTCCTGCAGAAGCTGTTTTGTCTTGTCGGCATTTCCTGAAGAATTTCCGAGCATCGCCGCATAAAAATAGACTGGATGATTCGCTTTCATATAAGCAAGCTGATAGGAAATCATACTGTAGGCGACTGCATGGCTTTTCGGGAATCCGTAATCAGCAAAACGGACAATCAGATCATAGACTTCAGTAGCGTCCTTTTCCGCAAAACCTTTTTTCTGAGCACCTTGAACAAAATGAACTCTTTCCTGATCCAATATTTCGCGTTTCTTTTTACTGACGGCACGCCTTAAAATATCCGCCTCTCCTAAAGAGAATCCGGCCATGCGTGCGGCAATCTGCATAATTTGTTCCTGGTAGACTATTACACCATGCGTTTCACTTAGGATAGGCTCTAAAATCGGATGGACATAGTTCACAGCTTCCTGCTTGTGCTTTCTTTTGGCATACAGCGGTATGAACTCCATCGGACCCGGCCTGAAAAGCGCATTGACTGCGACAATGTCACCGAACGCAGTGGGTTTAATCTGCCTTAACGCATTTCTCATACCATCCGATTCCAGTTGAAAAACACCACTCGTGTCGCCGGCAGCCAATATGGCAAAAGTTTTGTCATCATCCAGCGCCAATTTTCGATAATCGATCGATTTTCCGGTTCCTTTTAATAGAAGCTTACGAATCTGTTCCAGTATCGTTAGATTCCGCAAGCCAAGAAAATCCATTTTCAGCAAGCCTATTGCTTCCAGATCTCCCATTGGCCATTGAGTAAGATAAATTCCCTCGCTTCCTTTTTCAATCGGGACATAGTCCACCAGTGAAGAAGGACTTAGAATGACGCCTGCCGCATGCGTTGAAGCATGACGGGGAAGCCCTTCCAGCTGAATCGCAGTTTTAAACCAGGTTTTCCGTTCTTCACGGTCGATGATCCATTCATTTAAGGCCGCATTTTCTTTTAATGCTGATCTTAAGGTCGTTCCGGGCCGGCTTGGAATCAGTTTGGAGATTGCTTCCAAATCCTCGCTTTCGAATCCGAAGACTCTGGCAGTGTCGCGCGCCACCGCTTTTGCCGATAACGTACCAAAAGTGATAATTTGTGCAGTGCTTGCATTACCATATTTATTTGCAACATATTCAACGACTTCATGCCTCCGGTGATCTGCAAAATCAATATCTATATCCGGAAGAGTCACACGCTCAGGATTAAGGAAGCGTTCAAACAGTAAGCCGTGTTCCAATGGATCGACATCCGTTATGTGAAGCGAATACGCAACAAGTGAACTGGCCGATGAACCACGTCCAGGACCTGTCATGATGCCCTGGTTTCGGGCGAATTTCATAAAATCTGATACTATCAGGAAATAATCAATATATCCCATAGATCCGATGACACCAAGTTCGTAATCCAGGCGTTCAAGATAAGGACTGGAAATTGAAACATCACCCAGCCTCATTTTTAATCCTTCCGTGCAAAGTGATTTTATATATTCCCTTTTATCCACACTTGTATCCAACGGGAAAACCGGCAAAAGCTGACGATTTGTCTGGATTGAAACTTTGCAGGCCGATAACATCCGTTCAGCGGTTTCCAACCATTCCAGATGATCGGAAAACCAGTTTTTCATTTCAGCAGCAGTTGGCGCATAGGCGTCGGTGTGCTCAGGTCGAAGCCTCTGCTCATCGGATAATTTCATCCCTTGCCCAATGGCCGATGCCACTTCGTACGCAAACGCACCTTCCTTTTTGAGATATTTCACTTCTTGCGAAGCTAAAATAGGCAGAGAAATACGGTTGCAGGCTTCAAGAAAAATCGATTCGTTTTCAGCAGGATTTCCACCTGGCCGCTGCACACTGCCGTAACAATGGTCACCGAAAATATTTACTATGTAATTAAACACTTCACTGCGATCGGACAACGTCCAATCAAGGCTATTCGGTATAACGCAGACGAGCCCTTCTTTGTATGCTTTCAGCCATTGCTCAGGAATTTGACTCCGATCACGCGTTGCAAGTGCACTGGAGATTTTGAGCAAATTGCCATACCCTGTGTTCGTCCGCGCATAAAGCACAACCGGATAAGATTGCTCTTCGTACTCTATGAATGTTGAAAAGCCCAATACTGCATGGATACCGGCTTGATTGCAGGCTTCCCAAAAAGGCAACACCCCGTAAAGCTTCGTATTAACGATAGCGGCGCTCGACGTCCCCTGTGATTTTAGAAAAGGGAAGAGTTCATCAAGGCGCACCGTACTTTTCAACAGGTCTGCTGAGGTGCTTATATGTGGATAAACCATTGACAAATCATTCCCTCCCTTCTATTATTCGGCGGATGCGCAAATCTCTTTCAAACGGTCGATCACCTGTTCCGCTTCTTCCCATGAATAGGCGGTCGCTCCGGAAGCCATAGGATGGCCGCCGCCATTAAACTCTTTTGCCAGCTGATTGATGACCGGACCTTTTGAGCGAAGACGCACACGAATCTCTTTCTCTTCTTCTATGAAAATAACCCATGCTTTCATGCCTTTGACATTTCCAAGTGAACTGACAAGCAAGGATGTTTCAGTGGCAGTTACATCATATTCTTTCAATATATCCATAGTGATTTTTACATAAGCGGCACCATTCTCATCCATTTTGAAATTCTGGTACATAAAACCTTGCAAATGGAGGAGTTTTCTTTCCATTTCATACATGCCGTTGTGCAGGGCATTTCGGTCAAAATCACTTTTGATTAATTCGCCGGCAATCTTGAATGTCTTCTGAGTCGTACTGGGGAAAAGAAAACGCCCCGTGTCACCGATAATGCCTGCATAAAGCTGGCGGGCAGCTGCCGTTGGAAGTTCCCAGTTCTCCAGATTCTTTCCTTCTTCAAATAATTCATAAATAAGTTCTGAGGAAGAACTTGCATTCGTATCCACCAGCAAAAGATCACCATACGCATCATCATTGGGATGATGATCTATTTTAATGATCTTGTCACCCTTCACATAACGTTGATCATCAATCCGTTCGGTATTTGCAGTATCCGTAACAATTACCAGAGATCCCTTGTAATCTTCGTCAGTTACTGAATCCTGCGTGCCAAGAAACTCCATTGTAGGGTCATGCTCCCCAGCTGCTAAAACCGTCTTATCCGGATAATTATATTGCAATATGTATTTTAAGCCGAGCTGTGAGCCATAAGCATCCGGGTCCGGTCTGACGTGGCGGTGAATGATAATTGTTTGGTACTGTTTAATTGTGTCGATGATTTGACTGTTCATTTTGCGTTCCTCCGTTTTTCAAGGAAATCCATTCGCATTCAAGCCCATTTCTCAGTACAATAAAAGAAAGTGTTCGAATACAGGAGGTCCTTATGCTAATTTTCTTTTTTCTGATAATCGTTTCAATCCTGTTTTATTTCTATTATAAAACAAAGCAATTCCGTGCAACATTGCCTATCCGGAAAAAATGGTATGCTTCAACGGCTTCTATCTTTCTTGGAAGCTTCATATTTTTCTTTGGCATCAATCAATTGACGATTTTCCAAAGTGTTGTCACTTACATCATTGCCGGTATTTTCATTGTTCTGGGCATGGCTTTGATGATTTATAATTTTAAAGCGGCCAGACATTACCATAAATTCGTCGCGGAAGAATCCAGGCTGAACCAATAGCAAATCCCCCTCTCTGTGAGGGGTTTTTTTATGTTCAACGATCCAGCAGCTGGAATGTCAGCATAGCCTTGCCGACTATTTCCCCTTCGACTGAAATCTCCACATCCACCTTGGCGGATTTTCGGCTTATATCCAATATCGCAGGTTTGATATAAATCAGTGAATCCAGCTGTACAGGTTTCAGGAAGTATATCGTCATATTCTCAAGCACGCTGTCTTTTCGATTTTTCGTTTTCAAAGCACTGGTTGCAGCTTCCGATAAAATAGTCGTATAAGCCCCATAGGAAATGGATCCATAAGAATTCGTCATTTGCGGAGTAACCCGAAATTCCAGTGAAAGTTTTTCCTGAGGCTTCATCTGCAATTGGCTTTTGATGATATCGTCTATCGTTTCACCTTGCTGCGGCTGCCGCTGAGCCGTTTGGATGGCCTTCAGTACATCTTGCCGGCTAATGACTCCACATAACTTGCCAAAATCATCCGTTACCGGCAGAAGGTCAATGCCTTCCCAGATCATCCGGTGGCCGGCCGATGCCACACTTGTCTGCAATGAAACAGTGATGGGATCTTTTGTCATTGCTTTCTCCACGCTGTCTTCATCCGCAAAGCCGATGACATCGCGCGAGGTCACAATTCCTCTAATTTTCCCGGCCTCATCGACAACTGGAAAACCGCCGTGAGTCGTTTCCTTGTTCAATTCACGATAACGTCCGATTGAATCATGATACCTGAGAAAATGTGTATTTTCCAAAGGAATCAAAATATCTTCTATCAATAAAATTTCCTTTTTTATCAATTGATCATAGATTGCCCGGTTTATCATTGTGGCCACCGTAAAAGTATCATAACTGGTGGAGATTACCGGCAATTCATATTCATCCGCGAGCTTTTTGACTGTATCGGATGCATCAAACCCGCCTGTGATCAGAACGGCTGCGCCTGCCTGCAGCGCATATTCATGCGCTTTGAACCGATTGCCGACAATCAGCAGATTTCCCGCTTCCGTATAGCGCATCATATCTTCCAATTGCATCGCGCCGATGACGAATTTGGTCAATGACTTGTGTAATCCTGTTCTGCCCCCGAGGACTTGTCCATCGACGATGTTGACGATTTCAGCATAAGTCAGACGTTCAATATTTTCTTTCTTTTTCCGTTCGATGCGGATGGTGCCGACGCGTTCTATGGTAGACACTAGACGCTTGTTTTCAGCTTCTTTAATCGCCCGGTAAGCCGTACCTTCACTGACTTGAAGCTCTTTTGCAATCCGGCGGACGGATATTTTCTCGCCGACTTCCAGAGTTTCGATATAGTCCAATATCTGTTCATGTTTAGTCGCCATGATTTCACCCATTCTTTCTGCGTTCCTGTTGCCTTAAGTGTACCATATTTGCCAAATAGTTAACCCCCGAAGAAGCAATGCTCTCCGGGGGTTGCTGATCATATTTCTATTTGCTCTCCAGCTGCCAGAATCCTGACATCCGAATCTTTGACCAGTTCCTTGAATCTTTCGGGATCCTGTTTGATCGGAGGGAAAGTGTTGTAATGGATCGGCACAACAGTTTTCGCTTTCAGCAGTTGAGCTGCAATTGCAGCATCTTCCGGCCCCATTGTAAAGAAATCTCCGATCGGCAGGAACGCCAACTCAATGTCATGGAGTTTTCCAATGAGCTCCATATCTCCGAACAGTTCTGTATCTCCTGCATGATAGACCGTTTTCCCTTCAGCTTTAAAAAGGATTCCCGCCGGCATGCCGCCATAGATCACTTCTCCATCATGTGTCGTATAGGAAGAACTATGGAATGCTTTTGTATATTTCACAGTTCCGAATTCGAATTCCTTTGAACCACCTAAATTCATACCAATTGTCTCAATACTAAACGTCGCCAGATAATTGGCGAGTTCCACTGGCGCCACAACTATTGAATCGTTCTCCTGCGCCAGCTCCACCGTATCTCCTACGTGATCATTATGCGCGTGTGTAAGAAGAATGACATCGGGCTTTTCTTTATCGACCTTCAAATCAGTCAGACTATTTCCGTTGATGAATGGATCGATCAAAATCGTTTTTCCACCCGATATAATTTTAACGACCGAATGTCCATGATACGATATTTTCATGTTATCCCTCCATTTGAATATGTATTCGTTTCTAGCTGTCTTATACCCTTATCTTTGATATGCTACACATATAGAGGAGGAATTCAATTATGAATAAAATCAACAATTTGCAGAAGTATTTGAATGAAAATGCCATAGATGCGGCATTTATCACCAATCCCGATAACGTCTTTTACTTCACGGGATTTAAAAGCAACCCGCATGAACGGCTGCTCGGCGTCATGATTTTCAGCGAGGCGGAACCGTTCCTTATCTGCCCGCAAATGGAAATTCCAGATGCAAAAAATGCCGGATGGAACGGCAACATTGTCGGACATACCGATACTGAGGATGCGATGGAAATTCTTTACCGCACCGCTAGCCAATCCGTCCCTTCCATCAAAACCTTGGCGATTGAGAAAACACATATGATAGTGGAGCGTTATGATGCCATCAATGAATTTTTCGGCTCTCCGAAAATCGTCGGCATCGATGATAAGACAAGCGCCATGCGGGTTATAAAGGATGCAGCTGAAATGGAGATTCTCCGGGAGGCAGCAGCACTGGCGGATTATGCGATTGAAGTTGCCGCCAAAACAATCAAAGAAGGCATTACAGAAATCGAAGTGATGACAGAAATTGAACTTGCATTGAAAAAGCGCGGAGTTACACATATGTCATTCGACACGACCGTTTTGACAGGAGACCATGCCGCTTCTCCTCATGGCAAGACCGGAGACCGTAAATTGCAAAAAGGAGATTTGGTCCTTTTTGACCTGGGCGTCGTCCACAGAGGTTATTGTTCCGATATCACACGCACACTTGCATTAGGTGAACCAGGTGAAGAGCAAAAGAAAGTTTATGAAATCGTACTCAGAGCCGAACTCGCTGCACTCCAAGCCGTCAAACCCGGCGTGACTGCAGCGCAACTTGACTCCATTTCACGCGGCGTTATCGAAGAAGCAGGCTATGGCGAATACTTTACTCACAGGCTTGGCCACGGACTTGGTATTTCTGTCCATGAATTCCCGTCCCTGCATGGCTCGAATGATATGAAGATGGAAGAAGGCATGGTCTTTACAATTGAGCCAGGAATCTATGTTCCGGGAACAGTCGGTGTCAGAATAGAAGACGACCTTGCTGTAACAGCAGACGGCGTCGAAATTTTGACAAAATATCCGAAGGAACTTCAAATCATTAATAATTAAAAACAAAAGCTGTACCGGATTTTTTCCGGTACAGCTTTTATTATGTCTATTTTTGTTGCAGAATTCTAAAAGCAATCCACAGTTGGAGTTAAGCTAATAATTCATCCACTGATTTGAATTCAAGTCCCTGGTCGTCGGCTACTGCTTTATAAGTAACATAGCCGCCAAGAGTATTGACACCTTTT
>CAZGMW010000064.1:0-7995 GCA_964526895.1 uncultured Planococcus sp.
AACGAAAGTTTCTGCACAAAAAATTGAAACTTTTCCGTTAGACTATTTCAGTAAGGTTATTCATGAATAACGCGAATAACCACTAGAAAGTCAATGAATTTGGAGGACATATAAAATGAAGAAAAGAATAATGATAAGCTCACTGCTATCAATGATCTTGTTGGCAGGATGCAGCAAAAGTACGGCGGATTCATTTGAAGTTCCGTTTGAAGGAGAGTTGAGCCATGTCCACGGCATGGGCTATGCAGGGAATGAGGATGCCTTATATTTTGCATCACACAGCGGGCCGAAAATTTACCGCGATGGCGAATGGTTTGAAACCGCTGATAATTTTTACGATTATATGGGCTTCAATGCCGTAGATGAGGGCTTCTATTCTTCCGGACACCCGAGTGCTGATTCGGATTTGCCCAATCCGCTTGGGATTCAGCGGAGTATCGATGGTGGAGAGACCTTGGAAGAGATTGCGTTTCAGGGGGAAACAGACTTTCACGCTATGGCTGTGGGATACAATAGCCATGATATATTCCTGCTCAATCCGGCAAAAAATTCCTTACTGGATGCAGGATTTCATAAAAGCTACAATGCGGGAGAATCGTGGCAGCCTGTTCAGGCTTCAGGACTAGAAGGAGAAGTGTCTGCGCTTGCCATTCATCCGACTGATTCGAAATTCGTCGCTGCAGCTACTTCTACAGGTGTTTACTTCTCAAGGGATGCCGGAGAAACTTTCGAGCCAATTACAGCGGAAAGTGAAACAGGCACTGCGATATATTTTACGGACGACCACTTGTATTTCGGAAGCTTTGGGACAACTGCCGCTTTTATGAAGTATACTATTGAAAATGAAGAGCTGGAAATGATGAATATACCGGATTTTCCGGAAGATGCCATCGCTTTTATCGCTCAAAATCCGAATGATGAATTAGAATTTGCTCTCTATACCCTGCAGGGGCAGGTATATCTATCGGAAGACGCTTTTCAGACCTGGGAAGCGCTGCTGCAAAATGGAGAAAACTGATTGAAGAAAACTGGAAAGCCAATTGAACTGAACCAAATCCGATGACTTTTGGTGGTAGACGGCGTCTCGCTGACTACTTATCCAATTGGTCTTAAAGAGGGGCGCCATGTTAACTAAACTTGCATTTAAAATCGGTTTGCTGTTTTTTGTTTTTATCGTCCTCATTGAATCGGTTTTGTTTCTGACCTTGTACGTTACCCTTGTCAATGAACGGGTGGATGAAGTCATGACAAATCTACTCGCACGAGGCAATACCCACAGCGAAGTATTGGCAAACAGCTTTGAACCGGCAACACTAGACCATGTCACCTTGATGGAATCGGCTTCCGATTTCATCGTCATCATTACGGATGCAGATGGAAATGAATTGACTCACTCCGATTCAATTGAACCTGAAATGCGGGAAGTGCTTGAACACACCGATTTTGATGAGGTTTCGCTGGAAGGGAAGATTGTTGAAGAAAGATGGGACGAAAAAGAGTTTATTGCGACGGACAGTCCAATTACGATTGAAGGCGAACATGGGGGCCATGTGTTTATGTTTGCTGAAACGAATCACATCAAGCAGATGGTCGGTGATCTGAGAAATCAATTCCTGGTCGTTTGCCTGATTGCTTTAGGGCTGACTGTGATCACGGTTTTTCTGCTATCCCGATTGATTACGTTGCCATTGATTCGGATGAAGAAAGCGACGGAACAATTAAGTGAAGGAAACAACGAGGTCAGATTGAATATCGATCGAAACGATGAATTGGGCGAGTTAGCGAATGCCATCACGACTCTTTCCACTGACTTGGATCATTTGAAAAATGCTCGAAATGAATTTCTGGCAAGTATTTCCCATGAGTTGCGGACTCCGTTGACCTATATTAAAGGATACGCTGATATCGCAAGCAGGCCAGATGCTTCCGATGAAGAGAAAAGGGAATACATTGCCATAATCCAGGAAGAAACGGCCCATTTGACGGAGCTGATCCGTCAATTATTTGAATTGGCTCAGATGGACCATAACCAGTTCTCAATTAAAAAAGAGGATTTTTCCTTAAATGAACTCTTTCAATCCGTCGGGGTCTTGGTTCGGCCGGCATTCGACGAGAAGCAAATTTCCTTGTCTGTTCACTGTAAGAAGGAGATTGTCGCTTTTATTGATCCGGAACGTTTACAGCAGGTATTGCTGAATGTGTTGGACAATGCCCGGAAACACTCTTCGAAAGGAACGCAAGTGAGACTCCAGGGAGCCCAGGATGCAGACACTATCACGATAAAGATCAGTGATGAAGGGGAAGGCATACTGGAAAAAGATATACCTTATGTGTTTGATCGGTTGTACCGGGTAGATAAATCCAGATCCAGACAGTACGGAGGAAGTGGTCTGGGTTTGACGATTGCGCAAGAAATTGTTGAATCGCATGGCGGTCACATGACGCTTCAAAGTGAGTATGGAAAAGGAACAACTGTCCGGATTGAATTAAAAAGGGGGGATTCGTTTGCAGAAAGTGCTGTTGATTGATGACGAAAAACGGATGCTGGATTTAGTTGCCTTGTATTTAAAACCGCATCAGTATCTCTGTAAAAAAGCACTGGGAGCACATCAAGCCCTCGACTATCTGGAAGCAGAACCTTTCGATATAGTCTTACTGGATATAATGATGCCGGATATGGATGGCTGGGAACTATGCAGCGAAATCCGAAAATTTTCGGATGTGCCGATCATTATGCTGACTGCACGGGAACAACAGGAAGATGTCATTAGAGGGCTGAATCTGGGGGCAGATGATTACATCACGAAGCCATTTAATGAAGAAGAGCTGCTGGCCCGGATGGGGGCGCTAATGCGCAGAAGAACTCCGAAAAACATTATTGAAGTGAATGGGCTTTTATGGGACGAGGACCGGTTTGAACTTACGTACGGCAAATATTCCATCAAATTAACGCCAAAAGAATTTCTGATGATTGGCCATCTGATGAAAAATGCCAATAAAGTCTTTACGAGAGACAAACTGATTCAGTTGATTTGGGGATTTGATTCGGAGACGGAGGGTCGAACCATCGATTCGCACGTGCGGAATGTACGGGAAAAAATCCGCCAGTCCGGCTTTCCAATTGATGATCATTTTCTCACTGTTTGGGGAATCGGCTACAAATGGATCAATGTAGCGGAATAGTGCTTGATAAAAGAAAAAGGCTCATCGGAAAATATTTCCGATGGGCCTTTTGTGTGAAATTACGCTGCGTTACGGCAAGCTTCTGCGCATCTGCGGCAGGCTTCTGCACAGCGTTTGCAATGTTCATGCATGTCTGCATGCTTGTCGCATTCATCTGCACATGCTTCACAAATGGTTGCGCAAACGGATGCCAGTTCGGAAACAAAAAGTGAATTGCGGGTAATCGCATGTTCCAGAAATGCGCATATGTCTGCGCATTCCCGGTCTAGCCGAATGCACTGGGCCATCATCTTGACATCGTCTTCCTGCAGACAAGCGTCAAAACAATGGTTACACTCCGCTGCACAATCGTGCAGAGCCTGAATCAGTTCCTGATGTTGTTCATGAGCCATTTTAAAACCTCCACTTTTTTGATTTTGCTTCATTTTCTAAATTTCCCTCTACTTTTCAGACTAAACAGAAATTCCGAAACTCCATAGAAACTGCACAAATTTATTGGGCGTCAAGAAAACAAAGGTAAAGTAAAAATAAATCTTTAAGCTTGATATACCCTTATGGGGTATGTTAAATTAAAAGAAATCTTACTTTAGGAGGAAAAATAATGGTTGAAACAGTAAAAGTACAAGGCATGTCTTGTGGCCACTGTGTAAACTCGGTTGAAACGAGTGTCGGTGAACTCGAAGGCGTTTCATCTGTGGCAGTCAATCTTAAAAAAGGTGAAGTGGCAGTTGACTATGATACTGACAGAACATCATTAAACGAAATCTATGAAGCGATTGAAGGACAGGGATATGACGTCGTGTAAGAGTGCTTTCAAAGCACTCTTTACTTTTAACAGAAATATACCCCCGGGTAGTATGTAACGAAAAGGTTTTGCAACTTTTAAGAATGTTACCAAAGTAATTGGAATAAAGAAGCAATATTTTGAAGGAGGCGGACTGAATGGCTAAAAATGAGAAAGACCACCATCAGCACGATCACGATGAACAAGTAAATCACAGTAAAATGGACCATTCCGAACATGTTGGGCATGTCTACCATGAAAAGCAAGTAAAAGAGGGCATCCACGACCACAGCAATCCATCTCAGAATCACGATCATCATAATCAAACCGGCCATGATCACGCACACCATCATCATGGTAATTTTAAAGAGATTTTTTTGAAGTCGCTGCCGGTTGGCATCATCATTCTGATATTGTCGCCGATGATGGACATTCGACTTCCGTTACAATTCACTTTTCCATACTCGGATCTTGTGGTCGCTGTATTGGCAACCATGTTATTGGTTTATGGCGGGAAACCTTTTTTTCAAGGGGCAATAGCTGAATTTAAGGAAAAAGCGCCAGGGATGATGGCCCTTATTTCTTTAGGTCTATCCGTTTCCTATCTGTACAGTATTTACGCAGTACTGGCTCGTTACTTGACCGGCGAACATATGATGGATTTCTTCTTTGAATTTGCTTCCTTGCTGTTGATCATGCTCCTCGGGCACTGGATTGAAATGAAAGCTGTCGGTGAAGCAGGGGACGCGCAGAAGTCGCTCGCTGAATTAGTGCCTAAAGATGCACATGTGGTATTGGAAGACGATTCGATTGAGACGCGTCCGGTATCCAATTTAAAAGTTGGAGACCTTGTACGTGTCCAGGCTGGTGAAAATGTTCCTGCCGATAGCATCATCAAACGAGGAGCCTCGCGAATCAATGAAGCCTTGCTGACTGGTGAATCCAAACCCGTCGAAAAAGGAATCGGAGATAAAGTCATCGGCGGTTCGACAAACGGAGAAGGGGTTTTGTACCTCGAAGTAAAGGAAACAGGCGATAAATCCTTCATTTCCCAAGTTCAAACTTTGATTGGACAGGCTCAAGATCAGCCTTCAAGAGCTGAAAATTTAGCTCAAAAGGTTGCGGGGTGGCTCTTTTATATCGCCATTGCGGCAGCTGTCGTCGCGTTTGTCGTATGGTTGTTTATAGCAGATTTCCGGACCGCAGTTCTCTTTACGGTCACGACGTTAGTCATCGCTTGTCCACACGCTCTGGGCCTTGCTATTCCATTGGTCATTGCACGCAGCACCAGTTTAGGTGCACGTCGCGGGTTATTGGTGAAAGATCGGGAAGCATTGGAACTGGCAACTAAGTCTGATGTGATGATACTGGATAAAACAGGTACCTTGACTACTGGAGAGTTTAAAGTATTGAGCATGGAAACACTGGATGGCCAACATAGCAAAGCTGAAATCGCGGCCCTTATGGCAGGGATTGAAGGTGGATCGAGCCATCCAATCGCCCAATCGATCGTCCATTACGCTGAGAAAAAGGGGATTCAGCCTGTCCGCTTTGATTCGATTGATATCGTGTCGGGTGCTGGTGTAGAAGGAAACGCCAATGGCCGCAAATACGAATTGATCAGTCAAAAGGCACTTGGAAGAGATGAAGCGTTTGATGTTCCAAAAGGGGCCACATTAAGTATCCTGGTTGAAGATGGGAAACCAATCGGTACAGTCGCACTGGGTGATGAATTAAAAGAAGCGAGTAAAACGCTGATACAGGCGTTGAAACATAACGGTATACAACCGATTATGGCCACGGGTGACAATGAAACGGCTGCTCAAGGGGTGGCTGAGGAATTGGGAATTGAATACCGAGCCAATCAATCCCCACAAGATAAATATGATTTAGTTGAATCACTGAAAAACAAAGGGCAGACTGTCATCATGGTCGGCGATGGTGTAAACGATGCGCCCTCCCTTGCTATAGCAGACGTTGGTATAGCAGTCGGAGCCGGAACTCAAGTCGCTATCGATTCCGCTGATGTGATTTTAACTCAATCGGATCCAGGAGATATTGAATCCTTTATCGAATTGGCCAATAAAACAACCAGTAAAATGAAACAAAACCTCGTGTGGGGAGCCGGTTATAACTTTATTGCCATTCCCATAGCGGCGGGGGTTTTAGCTTCCATTGGGATTACATTGGCTCCTGCAGCAGGAGCAGTTCTGATGTCCGTGTCCACTGTTATCGTGGCAATCAATGCGATGACTTTAAAACTAAGAAATAGAGCTGTTTAACACGATATTTAATAGTCATACATGGAAAGCACTATCTCCCAAAAGTTGAATTTTCTTTAACCTTGGGAACCGCTTTGTTTGAGGCTTAAGTCAAACGGAGGTTTGAAGAATTCGAAAAGCCAGTAACCTGTTTTCAAAGGTTACTGGCTTTTTCAGATTTTATGAAAATAAAGCTTAAATTGGTGCAATTCATCTCTAAATAAACTGAGCCCCATCTAAAGTGAATTTTAATAAAAGAGTATCTTTTAGCTAGGTTGTGATGAGATAACTTCGAATTGGAGATTTACACCCTATAGTGGTATGAACTTCCATTCGCAAAAAAAGCGCATCTTTTGTGAAGATACACCCTTTCTAGCTTTAAGCTTGCTTTATTCCCTCTCTTGTATCGCTGCCATTCATCGGTCGCGGCTCAATCGCTTCGGGATTAAGACCATTCCCGAGTGATCCATAGACTAACTCTGCCTGTGGATCAATCAAATCTTTCCCATTGTAATAAACTCTTGGAGTCTTCCATAACGCTTTTAAGGCACTCGACATCGGCATCTCATGATAACGGCTTGGCCAGTTATCCTTTATATGTTCTTTTACTAAAGGATAATACTTAGAGCTCATACTTGGAAATATATGATGCTCTGTATGATAAGAAAAATTAAAATGTAAAACATCAATCCAACGAGGAACCGTCACAGATAAGGTGTTTGCAAGTGGATCATTTACAGGAACGAGTGGATTCAACCTGTGATTAGTAGAAATATACCCCATTACAATTGCATTCGCAATTAGATGAGGAATCAAAAATATAAATACCCAGTTTGTTATTCCTACAAAGAAAATCAAACCTATCCAAGCAACCCATGGGAATAAAAACTGCATCCAAACGGCCCTGCGTTTTTCAGGCTGAAACTCCTTGATATAAGCGAAAAATATTTTAGTCGAGTGCATTGTGAATGTAAAACATAAAGCGAAAAACTCCAGAGATGCACGGACTGAAAACGGCAATCGATAGATAAGTTTCAGTGCAGGCTTTTTGTCTAAATCTTCTTTTGACAACCACGTATCGGGGTCTTTCTCTTCATGTTGCGTATGAACATGGTGGGTCACGTTATGCCATTTACGCCATAGAAGCGGCCCCGTTAGAAGAGGAAAAAAGAAAATAGCTCCCAGGAAATTGCGCAATCGGGCTTTTTTCACTACCGTTCCGTGTAAGATCTCATGCCCCAGGAATCCCATTGCGGCAAAACTTGTTCCAATTGCAAATGAAATGGCGATGTTCGCAAGGAACGGTAAATTATATACGCCAATCGCAAACATTCCTGCAACTGTGATAAGCAAATATGCGAGACCGCCAAGTAAACGCCCTGGAACCGGTTTAAATGCTTTTTTGGGCAGATGCGGCGAAACTTTAGACGCGTACCAGCCAAATGAGTGAAATTCTTTTTCCATATCGTTTCCTCCAATTAATAAAAATTACTTTTTTCTAACGATTAGGTACGATTAAAAAATACCTAGGACAGTAAGGATCAAATAAACAATTCGATCTGTAAAGAACGTCCTTTATAGGTCGAACGAATCCGCTTAGCAATGTGTTTATTAGGAAATTCCATGTCCACGTCAACCGATTGGTCAGGTCTGTCAGGGAAAGAGAATCGGCCCGCAGATTGATTAAGTCAAAACAGATAGTACTGATCCAGCATTCAATTTAGTTGAGCCAGAAACAGTGCTGCGGGGTGTTAACCACCCGAACTA
>CAZGMW010000065.1:0-7795 GCA_964526895.1 uncultured Planococcus sp.
TTATTTCTTTTCATATTAACTATATTAAATTAAAACATCATTCAGAATGACGCTTCGGCGCTTAGGACAAAGCTCTCGCAATAAGCCAAGAAGTACACTTGTCTTATTGCTTCGCCCAGTCCAGAGGCGCGCCGGCGCTGGAGAAATCTCTATAGATATGAAGCAAAACGGCGAAGATGAAGAGTTTGTTCCTGCAATATGGCGATAAAGAACTGATCCTGATCGGTACAGCACACGTTTCGAAACGGAGCGCCGAACAGGTGAAAGAAGTTATTGAAGCGGAACAGCCAGACAGTGTCTGCATTGAACTCGATGCGCAGCGTTATGAGTCGGTGACTGAAAAAAACAAATGGAAAGAAACCGATATTTTTAAGATCATCAAAGAAGGAAAAGCAAGCTTGCTGTTGATGAATCTTGCTATTTCGTCGTTCCAGAATCGTCTGGCGGACCAGTTCGGCATCAAACCAGGACAGGAAATGATCCAAGGCATCGAATCGGCAAAAGAAAACGGCGCTGAACTGGTGCTTGCCGACCGCAATATTCAAGTGACCTTTTCACGAATTTGGGGCAATATCGGATTTATGGGCAAAGCGCAGCTGCTCAGTTCTGTTTTCTTCAGCATCTTCTCCAAAGAGACGATTTCTGAGGAAGACTTGGAGAAGATGAAATCGCAGGATACATTGAACGCTGTCATGGACGATTTCACCAAAGCCTTTCCGCGTCTGAAAACACCGTTGATCGACGAGCGGGATCAATATCTTGCGCAGAAGATCAAAGAAGCGCCGGGCAGCAAAATTGTCGCTGTTCTTGGAGCGGCCCATGTGCCAGGGATTATAAAAGAGATCCACAATGAGCACGACCTCGATAAACTTTCTGAAATTCCGCCCAAGTCGAAATGGCCGAAAATTCTTGGCTGGGCAATTCCCATTGCGCTTGTGGCCATGATCGCCATTACGTTCATGAACAACCCGGCTGCCGGCATCGACCAGACGATCAGCTGGATTCTTTGGACTGCGTGCCTGGGTGCAATCGGTGCTGCACTGGCATTCGGACATCCGCTGGCCATCCTGACGGCATTTGTCGGAGGGCCGATCGGCGCTTTGCATCCGCTCGTCGCGGCCGGCTGGTTTTCCGGTTTAGCACAGGCTTTCGTACGGCGGCCGAATGTCGGCGATTTTCAGACGCTTTCTAAAGATGTCTTTACCATCAAAGGCTTTTGGGACAATAAAGTGACGCGTGTTTTGCTGGTAATAGTGCTGACCAATCTTGGGACAACGGCCGGTAATATAATTGGCGGGGCAGACGTCATCCGGCTGTTTATCGAAAACATATAAGATTCAATTTCCCCCTTGCTGCAGCTTTCTGTTGCACAGGGGGGTTTTTTATGGAAATTAAAATTCCTGAAATAAATAATGAGAGTGGATTGCTGAAATCATTTTCCCTCTCTTTGCAAAGAAATTGGAGATTTTCTGGAAGAAAAGGGTATACAGGAAAAAAAGAATATGTGTAAAACAAAACTTGGTGAAACGCTAAGCAGATGGAAATAGATTGGTTTTGCAAGTTCTGAAAATAGACACCTTCAACAATGAAGTTATACAATAATTATACAAAAGCGAAAAGAGGTTTTCCCTATGAAATACATATTAGATCGAAGTAAATTGTTTATTTTCCTGATTTTCATTTTCATGCTCGTAGGGGTTTACACCTTCTTGACTCTGCCGCAGCGCGAAATTCCGGAAACGCCACCCGGCCTTGTCCTGGTATCGACGATTCTGCCGGGAGCAGGCCCCGTGGAAGTGGAACGGTCGATTACGACACCGCTGGAGAATGAAATCCAAAAAGTGGATGGCATTTCTTCCATTCAATCCATTTCTTCCAATTCAGCTTCCATCATCACATTGGAAATTGAAGACGGAGTGGATCCTGATGGTCTGATCAATTCCATCCAGCAGGAAGCGCAAAGCGCCTCTGCCAATTTCCCGGAGCAGGCACAGGAAACCTCAGTTGAAAAACTCGATCTGACATTTCCGCTTGTGTCCTACATGTTCTACGGCGACCGTGCCGAATTGGACGGCATGAAGCGGGCGCTTGCCGATTTGTCTGAAGATGTTGAAGCTGTTTCGGGTGTAGCCGGCACGACGGTAAAAGGGCTCAACGACCAGCAGATCCTGATTGAATTGGACAGCGACGCCCTTGCTGCAAATAACCTGCAGCCTTTTGCCGTAATCGAATCGCTGCAGCAGGCCAACCAGCCGCTGTCACTCGGCACACATGACAACGGCAATGAACGCCTGGTATTGACGGTCAGCCAAGAGGAAGGCATCGAAAAACTTGAGCAACTGCAGGTCGGGCAGGCGGCCGTACCATTAAGCGAAGTGGCCACTATCGAAATTGTCGACCAGGAAACTTCCGACATCGTGACTTATGAAGGCGAAGATGCCATTTCCTATACAGTTTTCCTTCAAACCGGACAGGACGTTCCGGCTGTTGATGCACGTGTGACTGAAGTAATTGAAGATTTTGCTGAGAGTTTGCCCGCTGGCGTAGAGGCGGATAAATACGAGTCCCAGGCGGAAAATGTCAATGAAATATTCAGCAGCCTTTATATCTCATTATTGATTGCTGTATTGGCCGTACTCGTTACGACTACAGCGGGCCTTACCTTATTCGGTGCATTCGCTGTTGCGTTGACAGTGCTTGCCTCGGTATTGATTGGCCTGATTCCGATTCCGTATATGGGCGTCGATTTGAACCAGATTTCGGTCATCGGCCTCATCATCGCCATCGGGATTCTGGTGGATGACAGCATTGTCGTCAATGACAATATCCAGCGGCGCTATAAATTGGGCGACTCGCCACGTGACGGTGCTGTGAACGGTGTCCGTGAAGTGTACCCGTCAATCATCTCTTCCAGTCTGGCGATTGTCGTGACGTTTTCTCCGTTATTACTGTTATCAGGCGGCAACGGAGCGTTCATCAAAGCGCTGCCGAGTATTTTAATCACCACAATCATTGCATCGACCATTCTATCGATCACGTTGGTGCCGATGATGCAGTTTTTAAAAACGAAAAGAAAAGCGAAACAAATTTCCGATACGCCTGGATTCCTGGGCAAACCGTTGGAAAAATTGGCTGTATTCTATTCGGAACGGGTATTGCGCGGCGTACTGAAACGGCCGTTATGGGTCGGTATCGGCGGTTTACTGATTGCGACAGGGCTGTTATCGCTCGCATTATTCACTCCGTTCGAGTTCTTTCCGGAAGCTGACCGAGAGGAAGTGACGATGAACGTCCGTCTGGCGGAAGGAACACCGATCGAAGAAACTGACGCATTCATTACGGATATCGCAGAAGAACTGGCAGAAGAAGAAGAAGAAGACGTCAAAGAACTGGCGATTTTCACCGGTTCCGGTTTGCCGAACCTGTTTGCTGCATCGATGGATAATACCGGTTCGAATACAGGTCAGGTGGCGATCCGCGTCAACCGCGACAATACATCTGCTTCCGCGTTCATCGATAAATGGGAACCGGAATTGCGCGAACGTTATCCGGACGCTGAAATCTTCCTTGACACGATTGTCCAGGGTCCTCCGGTCGGTGCACCGGTAACAGTCACTGTAACGGGTGAAGATATTGAAGAGCTGGAAAATCTGCGCGATACATTAAAAGAGCAGATGCTGGAAAACGGAGCAGACATCGTAACGGATAATCTTGGCGAGCCGGTTCCGGCGATCCAATACGAGCCGAACCGTGATGTGCTCGAAAGCAATAACATTGCGCTGAATACAGTGACGAATCAGCTGCAGCTTCTGACTCAGGGAATTCCGCTTTATTCAATCTATGAAAATAACGATTTTTATAATGTTGTGTTGAAACAGGCGGGCATTGAAGAAGGAGAGCAAATCGATCTTTCTGAATTTGCAGTTCCCGCACCAACTGGACAAGGGGCTCCGCAGGGACCGCCGCAATTAGTCCCGCTGAGTGAATTATTGGATGAGCAGCAAACGACGGCCATTGCGCAAGTGCCGCATGAAGACGGAGATCGCGCCATTACGTTGCGTGCTTTCGGAAATACGGAAGATTTCGAAGCTTCCATGCTGGAAGTGGTCGATGAACAGAGAGACGAACTGGCTGAAGGGTATGAAATCTCTACAGGCGGTGAGAATTCCGATCAGGAAGCGTTCTTTGCTGAAATCGGCATCCTGTTCCTCGTCGTGCTGCTGCTGGTCTATCTCGTCATCGCTTTCCAATTCAAATCGTTCAGCCTGCCATTCCTGGTTTTGATCGCGGTTTACCTTGGGATTTCAGGTGCAGTCCTAGGTCTCTTCCTGACGCAGACGCCTTTAAGCTTCCTTGGCGTAATGGGAATTGTCTCCTTGACAGGAATTGTCGTAAGGAACGCGGTCGTGTTGATCGATTTTGTCGAAACGCGCCGGTTATCCGGTGACTTCTCGATAAAAGAAGCGATTATGGAATCGGGATATGCGCGCATCAAGCCGATCATTTTGACTACGGTCACTTCGATTGTTGCATTGATTCCGGTTGCACTGTCAGGCGACCCGCTATTCGAGCCGCTTGCGGTGACGATCATTGCCGGACTGACGTTCTCAAGTCTGTTCACTTTAGTGATGATCCCGGCTCTTTACCTGGTGTTCTACCGCATCAGCCACCGGAAGAAAAAAGGGCAAGCGCAGACAGAAGCATAAACTTTAAAAGCACAGTCCTCGGCAAGACTGTGCTTTTTTATGGAGATTAAATAAACCCTGATTAATTGAAAACCATAAGGGTAACAAGGATAATAGAATGCAAATTATGATCCAACGGTTCTGTATGGAGACAGCGAGGTGCAGTCATTGGCTAGTAAACACGATATTGAAGATAAAAAAGATATTCAAATTGTGCCGCTGCTTGCGGTGCTGATGGCAGGTGTCTTCGTTGCCATCCTGAATCAGACTTTGCTGGCAACAGCTTTGCCGCATATTATGGATGACTTGGAGATCAATGCGAACACCGCCCAATGGCTGACAACCGTATTTATGCTTGTCAACGGCGTGATGATTCCGGTAACGGCTTTTTTAATCGGCAAATTTTCCACGCGTGCACTTTTCCTGACGGCGATGGGGCTTTTCACAGCCGGAACGATTGTTGCGGCACTCGCACCCGGTTTCTCAGTGCTGATGATTGGCCGGATTATCCAGGCTTCCGGGGCTGGTATTATGATTCCGTTGACACAGACTATTTTCTTTGTCGTTTTTCCTATTGAAAAGCGCGGTCAGGCAATGGGTTTGTTCGGTCTGGTCATTTCGTTTGCTCCCGCGATCGGTCCGACATTATCGGGCTGGATTGTCGGGCAATATCCATGGCGTGCTTTGTTTTACATCGTCATTCCAATTGCATTGCTTGATTTGATCTTTGCTTACTTCTTATTGAAAAATGTTACGAAACAGACTTTCCCGACACTGGATATCTTTTCAGTCATCCTGTCGACGTTAGGATTTGGCGGTATTCTCTACGGTTTCTCGAGTGCCGGAACAACCGGATGGGCCAGTTTGCCGGTTCTGTTTACCATCGGAATCGGACTGGTCTCACTGATTCTTTTCATCCAGCGGCAGACAAGATTGAAGGAACCGCTGCTCGAATTCGGTGTGTTTAAATACAAGATTTTCACTTTGTCGACGATTCTCAGCGTCATCGTTTTCATTTCCATGATCGGCAGTGCAACAATTTTACCGATTTATATGCAGAATATGCATGGGTTCAGCGCACTTGAATCCGGGTTGATGCTGTTGCCTGGCGCTATAATTATGGGACTCATGAACCCGATTTCGGGGAGGATATTCGATGCCTACGGCGGCAAATGGCTGGCTATCATCGGTATGGTGATTGTAACCTTCAGCACGTTTCAATTTACCGTACTCACTGCGGAAACATCCTTTACGTATTTGACGGTCATGCATGCTATTCGCATGTTCGGTGTCGCCATGGTCATGATGCCGGTTACGACAGCCGGACTTAATCAGCTGCCGGAACGCTTGATTCCGCATGGAACTGCCATGAGCAATACGATGCGGCAAGTTTCCGGTTCCATCGGCACAGCTCTGCTTGTCACCATCATGACGAGCGCTGCGCTTGATCCGGAAGTGTATGGTGTGCAGGGATTGATTCGTGGGGTGAACATTTCCTTCATTGTCGCAGGTGCTTTAAGTCTTGTTGGCGTATTTCTTTCCTTTTTCCTAAAAAAAGCGGCTCCTTCAGCTGAAGACGAATAAAGTTCAAAAAGGCAGATTCGTGGATTTCAAGGAAAAATCAACTCAAGCATGAACTTTTGTTCAATTAGAAATAGGAGAGGATTTTGGATTTGTAACATATTGTACATTTACTTATTCGATTGGCTTTGGTAAGATGTCAGACGACGGATGAGTTAAGTGGTTTATTTGCTTAATTTTCTGATAAAATACTTATTATGAGGTGAAGTTGTGAATATATTATGGGGCATCTTTGGCATTTTCGTCGTTTTGGGACTTGCCTTCCTTTTGTCAGATGGAAAAAAATCCATTAAGCCACGGACAATTTTAGGAGGATTAGCGATTCAAATCGCATTTGCGTTCATTGTTCTTGAATGGGAAACGGGGCGCAAAGGGTTAGAAGGGTTATCTAATTTGGTCAATAATGTAATCGGTTACGCGGGCGAAGGTATCGCGTTTCTGTTCGGGCCGGCAGCGGATACAAATGAATTTGGTTTCGTCTTCGCCTTCCAGGTATTGACGATCATCATCTTCTTCTCGTCTCTAATTTCAGTGCTTTATTATTTGGGAATCATGCAGCTTGTTATCCGCTTCCTTGGTGGGGCAATTGCTTGGCTGCTAGGCACGAGCAAAGCCGAATCCATTTCCGCTTCGGCCAATATCTTCGTTGGCCAAACAGAAGCGCCGCTTGTTGTGCGCCCTTTCCTTGCGGGCATGACCAGATCCGAGTTGTTCGCGGTTATGACGGGGGGACTTGCCTCGGTCGCAGGTTCTACACTTGCGGGTTACGCACTTCTTGGTGTTCCGCTTGAGTATTTGCTTGCTGCCAGCTTTATGGCGGCTCCAGCCGGTTTGATCATGGCGAAAATCATGATTCCGGAACAAGAGGAAGTCGAAGAAAAAGAATTCAAACTTGAAAAAGACAATGAATCTGCAAACGTAGTCGATGCTGCTGCTCGCGGTGCGGCTGACGGTTTGCAACTTGCATTGAATGTTGGTGCAATGCTCCTTGCGTTCATCGCATTGATTGCGTTAGTCAACGGTATGCTGGGTGGCATCGGTGGATGGTTCGGCTATGAAGGCTGGACAATCCAGGCAATCCTCGGATTCATCTTCGCTCCGCTTGCTTTTGCGATCGGCGTACCATGGGTGGAAGCCGTTCAGGCAGGAAGCTTTATCGGCCAAAAACTCGTATTGAACGAATTCGTAGCTTACGTTTCCTTCACCGCTCAAATGGAGGACCTGTCACCGAAAACTATCCTTATCGTCAGCTTCGCGCTTTGCGGTTTCGCCAACTTGAGCTCACTTGCAATCTTGCTTGGCGGACTCGGGGCACTTGCTCCAAGCCGTCGTCCGCAAATTGCAAAACTTGGCATGAAAGCAGTAGCTGCCGGTGCACTCGCTTCACTTTTGAGTGCCTCTATTGCAGGGATGTTCTTTTAATCAATAAAGTAAGGAGCCACACGCATGTGCGTGTGGTTTTTTTGTGGGGATTTGCAGTTTTGTTGGTGTGTGGGTTTGTCGCTTTTCGGCTTGGCGAAAAGCATGCG
>CAZGMW010000066.1:0-4989 GCA_964526895.1 uncultured Planococcus sp.
CCCATCAAATAACGGTCACATTCTCTTGCAGCTTCCCGGCCCTCATTTATCGCCCAGACAATCAAACTTTGGCCCCGGCGCATATCGCCAGCCGCAAAAATCCCTTCTGTGCTGGTGGTGTATTTTCCGTATTCCGCTTTGACACATGAATTTGGTTCAGTAGCCACTTCCATTTGCTGTATGAGATCTTGTTCTGGCCCGCTGAACCCGATGGCTATTAAAACCAGATCCGCCTTCCACACTTTTTCAGTGCCCGGAATTTCTTCACGGATTCGATTGCCTTCTTCATCAATCCGCAATTTCACATTGACAGTGTGGACTTCTGTCACATTGCCTGATTCATCACCGACAAATTTTTTCGTCATGACGGCGTATGCTCTCGGATCTTCACCAAATGCCGCTGCGGCTTCTTTATGGCCGTATTCCACGCGATGTATTTTCGGATACTGGGGCCAAGGATTGCCCAGCTCATCCCGAATTGCGCCTTTTTTATCATAGACATCGAATTGGACGAGACTCTTGCAGTTATGGCGAACGGCTGTTGCAAGACAGTCCGTCCCTGTGTCGCCGCCTCCGATAACAATGACATTTTTGCCTTCAGCTGAAATGAAGTTGCCGTCTTCGAAATTTGAATCCAATAAGCTCTTTGTGCTGGTGTGAAGAAAATCCATGGCGTTATGGATGCCGCCAAGATCCCGGCCTTCCAGTTCAAGTTTGCGATGAACCGTCGAACCGGTGCACATGATGATCGAATCGAATTCCTCTTTTAATTTATCCGGGGCATAATTTTTGCCGATTTCAATATTCGTTTCGAAAGTGATGCCTTCCCGCTTCATAATTTCCACACGGCGAACCACCATGCTGTAAGGCAATTTCATCTCGGGTATGCCATAAGTCAGCAAGCCGCCTACCCGGTCATTTTTTTCAAAGACAGTTACCCAATGGCCCGCTTTGTTTAATTGGGCAGCAGCCGCAAGTCCCGCCGGACCTGAACCGATAACAGCCACATGTTTGCCGGTACGGGTTTCCGGCGGCTCTGGTACAACCCAGCCTTCCGCAAATCCCCGTTCAATAATAGAACGTTCAACAGTTCTGATGGCTACCGGCGGTTCATTGATGCCAAGCACACAAGAGCCTTCGCATGGCGCAGGGCAAGCTGTGCCTGTAAATTCAGGGAAATTATTTTTCAGATGTTCACGCCGCAGCGCTTCTTTCCATTGCCCTCTATAAACAAGGTCGTTCCACTCGGGAATCAGGTGGTTGACCGGACAACCGGTCGTCACCCGTTCGAGATCCATCCCGGTATGACACGTCGGCACACCGCAATCCATGCATCGCGCGCCTTGTTTCTGGACTTCTTCGTTTGTTAGCGGAATGGTATAGTCATTCCAGTCATGTGTTCTTTCTGCGGGGTCGCGTTCTTTCATCGTCTGTCTGTTATATTCCATAAAACCAGTACTTTTCCCCATCATATCCCTCCCCTATCGATTGTATTCAAACTTTGAAAATCTATTTTAAGCTTTCCGTCATTTTGCTTTCTTCAAAAGCAGCCATTTCAGCATCGAATTTCGTCATCCCGCCAGCCTGCAATTTGCTGATGCGGTCGTTGATTTTTAAATAAGCTTTTGGAATGACCCGCACGAATTTGGCGGAGAATATTTCCCAGTGCTCCAAAATCCGCTTTGCATTGGCACTTCCGGTATATTTAGAATGCTGTTCGATCATTTTCCGCAATTCTTTAATTTCCTGTGGTTCCGCCAACGGCTGCAAATAAACCATGTCCGTATTGCAATGCTGACCAAAACTTTCGCTTTCATCCAGGACGTAAGCGATGCCGCCAGACATTCCAGCTGCAAAGTTTTTGCCGGTGCTGCCGAGAATGACGACGCGTCCGCCCGTCATATATTCACAGCCATGGTCGCCTACGCCTTCCACAACAATATTGGCGCCGCTGTTTCGAACAGCAAACCGTTCTCCTGCTACACCGTGGATAAAAGCCTCTCCGGCAGATGCGCCGTAAAAAGATACATTTCCGATAATGATATTTTTTTCAGGAATGAAAGTTGAATCCGCTGCGGGTTTTACGATGATCTTCCCTCCGGATAAGCCTTTCCCCACGAAATCGTTCGAATCTCCGATTAGCGTCATCGTCATCCCCTTCGGAATGAATGCTCCGAAACTTTGTCCGGCTGATCCTTGAAAATTCAATTTGATCGTATCTTCAGGCAACCCCTCAGCACCATATCGCCTCGAAATCGCACTTCCGATGATTGTCCCTGTTGCACGGTGTATATTGCGGATAGCCGTAGTCACTTCAACCGGCTCACCAGTCTTTATCGCGTTGCCACAGCGAGGCAACAGTTCCTGATAATCCAAAGTCTGCTGCAGTCCATGGTCTTGTTTGACTGTTGCAAAGCGGCCGACTTTCTCAGGAAGGTCCGGCTGATAAAGAAGGGCTGAGAAATCGACTCCTTTCGCTTTCCAATGGTCGATTGCTTCATTCACTTCAAGGACATCCGTTCTGCCGATCATTTCATTGATTGAACGGAAACCAAGCTGCGCCATTAATTCGCGTGCTTCCTGTGCGATAAACCGCATGAAATTGACGACATGTTCCGGGTCTCCTCCATATTTTTTGCGAAGCTCGGGGTTTTGCGTGGCAATGCCGACAGGGCATGTATCCATATGGCAAACGCGCATCATGACGCAGCCAAGCACAACCAGCGGCGCTGTAGAAAAGCCATATTCCTCGGCTCCTAAGAGTGCCGCCATTACGACATCACGCCCTGTCATCATTTTGCCATCCGTTTCCACTACAATCCGGTCACGCAACCCATTCAATAGAAGAGTCTGATGTGTTTCCGCCAATCCGATCTCCCATGGCAAGCCGGTGTGTTTCAAACTCGTCTTCGGTGCTGCTCCGGTGCCTCCATCGTATCCGCTGATCAGCACAAGATCGGCGCGCCCTTTAGCGACCCCGGCCGCTATAGTGCCAACGCCGACAGCGGAAACCAGCTTCACGCTGATGCGTGCATAGGGGTTAGCATTTTTCAGATTAAAAATCAATTCCGCCAAATCTTCGATCGAGTAAATATCGTGATGCGGCGGTGGAGAAATCAATTCTACGCCCGTCGTCGAGCCGCGTACCTCTGCAATCCACGGGTAAACTTTCTTGCCCGGCAAATGTCCGCCTTCACCCGGTTTTGCACCTTGTGCAACTTTGATCTGAATTTCATCAGCATTGACCAGATAATGGCTCGTTACACCAAAGCGCCCTGATGCCACTTGTTTGATCGCACTTCGACGACTTGTGCCGTCTTCAGACGGGATAAAGCGGGAAATTTCTTCTCCGCCTTCGCCTGAATTACTGCGGCCACCGATTTTATTCATGGCGATGGCCAGTGCTTCATGCGCTTCTTTACTGATCGAGCCGTAAGACATTGCGCCGGTTTTAAAACGCGCACAAATTTCTTCTACACTTTCGACTTCTTCAAGCGGTACCGGTGTACGGTCTTTAAACTTCAGCAATCCGCGCAACGATTGCAGATTCACTTTTTCATCCGTTAAAAGAGCTGAATATTTTTTGAAAACAGTAAAATCGTTTGTTCGGCAAGCCAGCTGCAACATATGAATAGTTTTGGGATTATACTGATGATCCTCCCCTTTTTCGCGGTATTGGAATTCATCACCCGATTCGAGTTCACCATCGCTGCCTTCCTGTTCGGGATAGGCTCTGGCATGGCGCATCAGCACTTCAGTCCCGATTATATCGAGTCCGATACCGCCCAGACGTGAAGATGTGCGGGTAAAGTATTTTTCAATGACATCGAGACGAATTCCAACTGCTTCAAAAATCTGGGCTCCCCGGTAGCTTTGGATTGTGGAAATGCCCATTTTCGAAAGCACTTTAATGATTCCATCGGTAACAGCCTTTATATAACCGCTTTCCGCTTGTTGATAATCTTCGGGTTCAATATCTTTCGTTTCGACTAAATGGCGGATGGTATCAAACGCTAAATATGGATTGATCCCTTCAGCACCATATCCCAACAGAACGGCAAAATGATGCACTTCCCTTGGTTCAGCAGATTCAAGCAAAATACTCACTTTTGTCCGTATGCCTTCGCGGATCAAATGGTGGTGCAAACCGGAAACAGCCAATAGCGCCGGAATCGCTGCATATTCTTTATTGGCGCCTCTGTCAGATAAAATCAATAAGACGGCACCTTCTTCATAAGCGGCATCCGCTTCGGCAAACAATTCATCGAGCCGCTGCTCCATCGCTTCCGCTCCGCCGGAAACAGGAAACAAAATCGGAAGCGTCACTGTTTGGAATTCGGAAAGTGGATTGGCACGCAATTTCTCCAATTGAGCCTCGGTAAGAACCGGGGTTTCCAGACGGATATGCCGGCTGCTTTCAGGAGTCGGCTGAACCAAATTGCCTTCCGCGCCAATTGTTGTTCTTGCCGCTGTAATAATCTGTTCTCTAATAGCGTCAATTGGCGGATTCGTAACTTGGGCAAATAATTGCTTAAAATAATTGTAAAGAAGCTGAGGTTTTTTGGATAAAACGGCCAGCGGAGAGTCATAGCCCATCGAGCCTACAGGGTCCTTGCCTTCAGTCGCCAAAGGCTTAATGATTTTTTGGATTTCTTCCATTGTATAGCCGAATGCCAATTGTTGTTTGATCAAGGATTCCGTTACGTCATAGTTTTCTTCAACTTCCGGGTCAGGCAAGTCTTCTAAGTTGAACATATTCTGTTCTACCCAGTCTTTATAAGGCAATTCAGCTGCAATCTGCATTTTGATTTCTTCGTCCGGAATGATTTTACCTTCTTCCAGATCGACCAGCAGCATCTTGCCTGGGCGCAGGCGGTCCTTGTAAATGATATCGTCTGAAAAAATATCCAGTGCGCCGACTTCCGACCCCAAAACAATCATGCCGCTTTTGGTCACATAATAACGCGCTGGACGCAGCCCATTGCGGTC
>CAZGMW010000066.1:5089-7686 GCA_964526895.1 uncultured Planococcus sp.
CAATCATGCCGCTTTTGGTCACATAATAACGCGCTGGACGCAGCCCATTGCGGTCAAGGCACGCCGCAATCTGATTGCCATCGGTAAATACAAGTGCAGCCGGACCATCCCATGGTTCCATCAATGTACTGTGATATTCATAGAAATCCCTTTTCTCTTTTTTAATGGTCGGATCGTTCACCCATGGTTCAGGCACCATCATCATTGCCGTGTGGGCGAGCGATCTGCCGGATAAATGGAGAAATTCAAAACAATTGTCGAACATTGAAGAATCACTTCCGCTTTCATCAATGACAGGGAGGATTTTCTTCAAATCTTCCTCATTGAAAGCAGGAGAGGTGCACATCTCCTGGCGTGCGCGCATCCAATTGACATTGCCCCGCAATGTATTAAATTCACCATTATGTATGGAATAGCGGTTCGGGTGGGATCTTTGCCAGCTGGGAAATGTGTTGGTGCTGAAACGGGAGTGGACTAATGCCAACGCCGATTTGAACTCGGGATGGTTGAGGTCGATGTAGAACGAATCCAATTGTTCAGGAATGAGCATCCCTTTATAGACGATAGTCCCTGCCGATAGACTGCTGAAATAAACGTCCTTGAATTCCGGGTCAGAACCCATTTCCTGCTCGATTCTTTTGCGTATGATATAAAGTCTTCTTTCAAGATCAATCCGATTTTCAAGATGCGCAGCAGCTTCTATAAAAACCTGTCGGATTACCGGTTTTGTTTTAGTTGCCACCTTTCCGACAAATGAATCATTGACGGGAACCGGCCGCCAGCCAAGACATTGCTGGCCTTCTTCTTCAATTATTCTCTGAATGACATCTTTTGACTTCATCCGGATATCGTAGTCCTGCGGCATAAAAATCATCCCGATGCCGTATCGGCCTTCCGCCGGTAAAATAATTCCCTCTTTTTCACATTGCTTCTGGAAAAAACGATGCGGTATCTGCGTCAAAATCCCCGCTCCATCACCGGTGCTTGTGTCTGAAGACTGCCCACCCCGGTGTTCCAGGTTACACAGTATATTTACGGCATTTTGCACAATCGAGTGAGATTTTTCACCATTTATATTAGCGATCATTCCAATACCGCAAGCTTCATGTTCTTGTTCAGGATCATAGAGTCCCTGAGCCTTCGGATATTCTCTTTTTATCATGCTGTTTCCCCCTCTAACACAGTGAAGTGTCATAATATTAGGATAGTATATCATAAAAACAGAATAAATATAATATTACAATTAATTAAAATAGTCAAAAATTAATGCAAGCGCTTTCATTTACACAGACAATAAAACAGTAAAAAACCCCTGTCCGCAGACAGGAGTTTCAGTTATTTATGGGCTCGAAGGAGCGGATGGCCGACAGAAAAGGCTCGCCATATTTTTCGAGCTTATTGGCGCCGACTCCATTGACTTCAAGGAATTCTTCAGAGGTTTTTGGCCTCCTTGCGCACATATCCTGCAAGGTTTTATCTGAGAAAATAACAAAAGGTGGCACACCGCCTTGATCAGCCAACTCTTTCCGGATTTTACGCAATTCTTCGAACAGCGGGTCATTTTCTGAAATCTGTTTGGTCACAACAGCCCCTTTGCGAAGAACCTGGCGTTTGCCCAGCAGCACATCTCTGCCGCCATCGGGCACATAGATGGTAGGGAAAGATCCTTGTTCGACCGCCAGCAATTCCTGGGAAATCATAAACTCGATCAAGTTGGAGACTTCTTTGGCGCTGTGATGTTTTAAAATGCCGTAAGTTGATAATTTATCAAAGCCGAAATCGAGGATTTTTTTATTGCGTGAACCTGTCAGTACCTGTGCGGTCATCATCTTGCCGAATTTTTGGCCCATGCGGATGACGCACGACAACACCATTTGAACGTCTTTCGTGACATCCAGGCTCTCCCGGTCGTCTATACAATTTCCGCAATGGCCGCAATGACCGGCGGCATGGTCGCCGAAATAGTGGATGATGAATTGCTGCAGGCAATTTTCGGTATGGCAATAATCGACCATCCCCTGCAATTTGACCAACTCTCCCGGAATCCGGCTCGGATCCTGTGCCTGGTCGATCAGAAAACGCTGAGTTTGAACATCCTGCGAAGCATACAGGACAATACATTCACTCGGTAAGCCGTCACGTCCGGCTCTTCCAGCTTCCTGATAATAACTTTCCATATTTTTCGGCAATTGATAGTGGATGACATATCTGATATTACTTTTGTCGATTCCCATCCCAAAGGCATTCGTCGCTACCATAACCGTCACTTCGTCATTAAGAAATTGCTCCTGGCCTGCTCTGCGCTGGGCATCGGGCATACCGGCATGATATTTTGCCGCTTTGATGCCTTTTTTCAATAGCGTTTCATAGACAGAATCGACCGTTTTGCGTGTAGCGGCATAAATAATGCCCGCTTCTCTCTCGTTTTTCTGAACATATTCCTTCAAGAACCGCTCACGGTCCTGGCCGCGTATGACTGAGAAAGTCAGATTCGCACGCTCAAAGCCGGTCATAACGGTATGGCGCTCTTCTATATTTAAAATACGGCAAATATCTTCACGGACTTGCGGTGTGGCAGTTGCCGTAAGCGCCAGCAC
>CAZGMW010000067.1:0-7668 GCA_964526895.1 uncultured Planococcus sp.
TGATCATCAATACAACCGACAGTTCTTATGTTTCACGTGCACAATAATGAATAATAGCCTCCATTGCAGGAGGCTGTTTTTCCAGTGGATCGATAAGAAATCCAAACACTAAATTTTGTACATAAAGGGAGTAGGGTAATTTGAAAATTCAAGAAATCCGCGAAATCATTAAACTAGTCGATGGTTCTTCAATCAATGAATTCACATATGAAGCAGAAGGCACAAAAATCAAGCTTAAGAAGAACGGCGTGGCGTCAGCCGATAGTTCAACAGCGCCAGTACAGTCAGCACCTGCTGCAGCACAGGCTCCTCAAGCACCTGCAGCTCAAGAAGCTCCAGCGGCACCTGCTGCTTCTGAAGCATCAGCTAAAGAAGAAAAAGCAGAGCAAGCCGAAGCAGCTGAAACTTCAGATGCGAACACGCACAAAATCCTGTCTCCGATGGTAGGGACGTTCTATCAGTCACCGTCACCTGAAGAAGCGGCGTATGTGCAGGTCGGGACGAAAGTTTCTTCTGAACAAGTCGTATGTATCGTAGAAGCTATGAAACTCTTCAATGAGATTGAAGCTGAAGTGGATGGGGAAATTGCTGAAATTCTTGTTAAAGACGGACAACTCGTCGAATATGGCCAGCCTTTATTCCTCGTTAAAACAAACTGAGGAAGGGGATGTAAGCAATGACGATGAAAAAAGTATTGATAGCAAACCGCGGCGAGATTGCTGTGCGCATCATCCGGGCCTGCAAAGAAATGGATATCGAAACAGTAGCCGTCTACTCCGAGGCTGATAAAGAGGCTTTGCACGTAGAATTGGCTGATGAAGCTTATTGCATCGGGCCAAAACTTTCTAAAGATAGCTACTTAAACTTCTCCAATATCATCTCTGTAGCGAAATTGACTAATTGTGACGGCATTCATCCGGGTTATGGTTTCCTTGCAGAAAATGCAAGCTTTGCGGAATTGTGTGAGGAATGCGATATCATGTTCATCGGCCCAACATCTGATGCGATTTCTAGAATGGGAACGAAAGATGTTGCCCGTGAAACGATGCGCAAAGCAGGTGTACCTGTTGTGCCGGGTTCTACTGGAATTGTTGCAAGTGAAGAGGATGGCCTTGAAATCGCAGAGAAACTTGGTTTTCCGGTTATTATCAAAGCTACAGCTGGAGGAGGAGGGAAAGGGATCCGAGTGGCCAGAAGCCGCGAAGATTTCATTACCGGCCTCCGGATGACGCAAAAAGAAGCGGCAGCCGCATTCGGAAATCCTGGTGTCTATATCGAAAAATTCATCGAAGATTTTCGGCACATCGAAATTCAGGTTTTGGCTGATTCCCACGGCAACGCTGTTCACCTGGGTGAACGGGATTGCTCGATTCAGCGCCGTATGCAGAAATTGGTGGAGGAAGCTCCGTCACCAGCTTTGTCTCCTGAACTTCGGGCTGAGATGGGAGATGCCGCTGTGAAAGCTGCCCTTGCAGTTGATTACCGCGGAGCAGGTACAGTTGAATTCATTTTTGATGCAGTCAATCAAAAATTTTACTTCATGGAAATGAATACCCGCATCCAAGTCGAGCATCCGGTAACTGAAATGATTACGGGCATCGATCTTATCCAGCAGCAACTGCGCGTGGCTTCAGGTGAAACTTTAAGTTTCAGCCAGGAAGATATCACGTTCAAGGGCTGGTCGATTGAATGCCGCATCAATGCCGAGAACCCTGCGAAGAATTTTATGCCTTCTGCAGGACGCGTGGATATGTATCTTCCACCGGGCGGCCTTGGCGTACGCATCGATTCAGCGATGTACTCCGGCTACAGCATTCCGCCGTATTATGATTCGATGGTCGCAAAACTGATTACATTTGCTGATACGCGGGAAGAAGCGGTTGCCAAGATGAAACGGGCACTTGGTGAATTTGTCATCGAAGGCGTTTTTACAACCATCCCATTCCATTTAAAATTAATGGATCACGAAGTTTTCAAATCAGGTGATTTCAACACGAAATTCCTTGAGAAATACGATGTATTGAATTCCTAGGGAGGAATGTCAAAATGGCAGAAAAAACAATTCCGTATGTAAAAATGAAACCGACCAATAAACAGGATCTGGGCAATATCGAAGTGGCTCCTGAAGTTCTTGAGATTATTGCCAGCATTGCGGCTTCCGATATTGATGGAGTAGCCAGCATGCGCGGAAATTTCGCATCAGGCGTTGTCGAACGACTTGGCAAAAAAGTTCATGGCAAAGGTGTTAAAAGCGAACTTGCTGGTGACGGTTTGATGATTGACGTCTATTGTGTCATCAATTACGGCGTTTCGATTCCACAAACTGCCCAGAAAATTCAAGAGCAGGTTCGCCAGACTTTAGAGAATATGACTTCATTGCAGACGCAGGAAGTGAATGTCCATATTACGGGCATTCAATTTGAGACATCACAGAGTATAGATTGATAGAATAGGAGGCTGTCCAGACACCGAACCGGTGAAGGGCGGCTTTTCTCTTTGAAGTGAGCAAGTGTAGCTGAAAATATACGAGGGACAATGCAGAATAATCGGCTGACAGATGATTGCGTTATTTTCCGAACATTTCAAACATGGAAGTTCCGTTGGATTATCTGTATAATGAGGGGTAATTAGCAGTGAAAAGGAGACCGGTTTTATTATGAAACGACATGAAGCACGCGAAAAAGCACTCCAAACTTTATTTCAATTGGAAGGCACTGAGTTGACGATGGTTGAAGCGATTGAGCACGTGATGAATGGTGAAAATGACAATTTCTACACTCTTCTGGTCGAAGGGACCCATACAAATATGGCGGAGATCGACGAGAAATTGAAGGGGCATCTTGAAAACTGGTCTCTGGAGAGATTGCCTAAAATCGAACGCACAATTTTGAGAATGGCCGTTTTCGAACTGGCATATATGGAAGATGCACCTTCCCGCGTCGTCATGAATGAAGCAATCGAACTGAGCAAAACATTCGGAGATGAAAAATCAAGTCGATTCGTCAATGGTGTTTTGTCGAAGTTTACAGATGAACTAGAAAATTAAGTTGGAGGGATTCACTTGTCAGCCACTTTAATCGATGGAAAAGCCACTAGTCAGAAAATCAAGAACCAGATAGCGCTTCGCGTGGAACAATTAGCATTAAAAGGAATCATTCCGGGATTGGCAGTCGTCTTGATCGGTGACAACCCGGCGTCCCATACATATGTGAAAAATAAAAAGAGAACATGTGAAGCTCTTGGCATGCGTTCTGATTTATTGCAGTTCCCGGAGTCGCTGGGAGAAGATGAACTGCTGGAAGTGATCCGCAAATTGAATAATGACCCTGAAATTCACGGCATTCTTGTTCAGCTGCCGCTTCCTGGTCATATCGATGAATTTAAAGTGATACTGGCAATCGATCCTGAAAAAGATGTTGATGGTTTTCATCCGGTCTCAGTCGGAAATATGATGATAGGCAGGGAAGCTTTTTTGCCATGCACGCCGCACGGTATCATGAAACTTCTTGAAGAATACGGGATCGATCCGGCAGGCAAGCATGCGGTCGTCATCGGCAGAAGCAATATCGTTGGAAAGCCGGCGGGGCAGCTGCTTCTGCAAAGGGATGCAACAGTCACTTATTGCCATTCCAGAACCGTTGATTTGGCAGAGTATACCCGCAATGCGGATATTGTGGTAGCAGCTGTAGGACGCGCGAAGTTCCTTGGAAAAGATTATATCAAACCCGGGGCTGTGGTCATCGACGTCGGCATGAACCGGGATGAAAACGGCAAGTTATGCGGCGATGTGGACTTTGACGATGTTCTTGAAACTGCATCCTTCATTACACCTGTGCCAGGTGGAGTCGGTCCGATGACCATCGCCATGCTGATGGAAAATACCATTCTTTCGGCTGAAAGAGGATTTGCGGAGACAAAATGAGCTTGAGCATGTAAAATAATAAGAAACAAAGCTGTTTTTCGAAAGAAAGACAGCTTTTTAATATGGAAGATAGGGGCTGAAAACTTGACGTCCGACCCATACTTAAGTGTAAAAGCGTTAACGAAATACATAAAAAAGAAGTTTGATGCAGACCCACATTTACGGGATGTCTACGTAAAAGGAGAACTTTCGAATGTGAAGATCCATACGAGCGGCCATATCTACTTCACATTAAAAGACAGTTCCGCGCGACTTCCCGCAGTAATGTTTGCGGCCAATGCCCGTTCTGTGAAATTCAAGCCCGAAAGCGGCATGACTGTGCTGATACGCGGAGATGTTTCTGTTTACGAAGCATCTGGACAGTACCAATTATATGCCCAATCGATGCAGCCGGATGGCGTAGGTGATTATTATCTGGCGTTCGAGCAATTGAAAAAGAAGCTTTATGAAGAAGGTTTCTTTAATCCTTCCCATAAGAAGCAATTGCCCAGATTCCCTGACAAAATTGCAGTAGTCACCGCACCCACAGGAGCAGCCGTCAGAGATATCGTCATTACTCTGAACCGGCGCTACCCTATGGCCTCGGTTACGATATTTCCCACATTAGTGCAAGGGGAGCAAGCGACCAGATCCATTGTCCAGTCGATACAGGCAGCCAATAAAACAGATTTTGATGTCATGATTGTCGGCCGGGGCGGCGGTTCAATTGAAGACCTATGGGCATTCAATGAAGAAGCGGTGGCAAGAGCCATTTTTGATTCGCGGATTCCGATCATCTCCGCTGTAGGCCATGAAACCGATACGACAATTGCCGATTTTGTGGCGGACCTTCGGGCGGCAACGCCAACAGCGGCTGCGGAACTCGCTGTGCCAAGCCGTACAGAACTGCTGGACAGAGTGATAAACCAGCAGAGCGGCATGTACCGTATCATTACGAATTTACTTGAGCGGGAAAAGACTGCTCTCAGAAAATTGACGACTTCGATGCCCTTCGCATATCCGGATCGATTGTACCGTCCTTTCATCGAAAGAGTGGAGCGTGCGACAGATTCGTTGCAGCGTGAAGTTTTTCAGCATCTAAACCGTTCGAGAGAACGTTTTATGAATCTTGATAGGCAATTGGCCAACCGAATCCCCGCGCAGCGGATAAAACAGTCCCAGGCAGATGTCAGCCAATTGCAGAAACGGCTGGAGCAGTCCACAATGCAATCCATTAATACAGATAAAATGAAATTAGGTTCGGCTATCCGGACACTCGATGCTCTAAGTCCTTTAAAAATGATGGAGCGGGGCTATACCATCCCATATAAAGACGGTGATGTGGTTAAGAGCATCAGCCAGGTGAAAGCCGGGGATGAACTGAAAGTGACAATGCAGGACGGTACAGTTGAAGCGACTGTCACCAAAACCATTCCAACAACAAAAGGGGAGTAAACTGATGGCTGAAAAGAAAATCATGTTCAACGATGCGATGCAGCAATTGGAGGAAATTGTCCGACAATTGGAACAAGGGGATGTGCCACTTGAAGAAGCACTGACTTTGTATCAAAAAGGCATGGAATTATCGAAAGTCTGTCATAATAAATTGCAGAATGCCGAAGAGCAATTGGTGACAATGATGAAAGACGGAAAAGAAATACCAGTTGATATCGGGAAGGATGGTACTGATAAATGAGGCTGGATGAATTCCGAAGCTATTATGAACCGTTGATCCAGCAGGAGCTGCTGGATCAGATTTCCTCTTTATCAATTCCCGCTTCACTCAAGGAATCCATGGACTATTCACTGCAGGCCGGAGGCAAACGCATCCGTCCCATTCTTATGCTGGCAGTCATGCACGAACTCGGGGCTAACCATCCGGACGCATTGAAGGTTGCGGCAGCAATCGAGATGATCCATACCTATTCGCTGATCCACGACGATTTACCGAGTATGGATGATGACGATTTGAGAAGAGGCATGCCGACGAACCATAAAGTTTACGGGGAAGCAGTCGCTATTCTTGCAGGTGATGCTTTATTGACCTACAGCTTCGGTTTAATAGCCCGGCTTGAAAATGTCTCAAGTGATGAAAAGGTTCAATTGATCGATCTGATGAGCGTTTCTTCAGGCGCTGAAGGTATGGTGGGTGGACAAATCCTTGATATAGAAGGAGAAGAAAAGCAACTTGAATTGAAAGAACTTGAACAGGTGCATCGATTAAAAACCGGCGCATTGCTGACATTCAGTATTTTAGCTGGCGCAATCCTTTCGCAAGCCAAGCCCGAGACGATTATTGCCTTATCGCGCTTTGGCGAACATTTGGGTCTCGCGTTCCAAATCCAGGATGATATATTGGATGTTACGGGTACCTCAGAGGAATTGGGCAAAACGGCCGGAAAAGACGAAAACAGCGAAAAAAGCACGTATCCGGGGATTCTCACTTTGCCGAGAGCGAAGGAAAAATTGGATTTTCATGCTTCTGAAGCTTTGAACGCCATCGGGGGTCTGTATGGAGAAATGGCCTTATTAAAAGAACTGACCGCCATGATTGTCAAAAGAAAAAATTGACAATAGTCGCTCCCGTTTGTACATTCGCTGACAATTGATATAATGTAGAGAGAAATAAAGACGGAAAAATTTTTAAAAAGGTGCGTGATGGAATGGATCTTCATACGATTACTAGTCCATCTTTCTTAAAAGAGCTGAACAACGATCAGCTCGTCGAATTAAGCGAAGATATCAGACGATTTTTAATAGAGAATTTATCAAGAACCGGTGGCCATATCGGCCCTAATCTGGGCGTTGTAGAATTGACGATTGCTTTGCATCGTGTTTTCGACAGCCCTGCAGACAAACTGATATGGGATGTCGGGCATCAATCCTATGTTCATAAGATCTTGACAGGCAGAGCTTCGCAATTTGACACGTTGCGCCAGTTTAAAGGACTTTGTGGGTTCCCGAAACGCAATGAAAGCGACCACGATGTATGGGAAACCGGGCACAGTTCAACATCGTTGTCTGCAGCGATGGGTATGGCGGCTGCGCGAGATATCAAAAAAGCGCGTAACCACGTAATCCCGATCATCGGTGACGGAGCCCTGACAGGCGGAATGGCATTGGAAGCCCTGAACCATATTGGCCATGCCAATACAGACATGGTGGTTATCTTAAATGACAACGAAATGTCGATTGCGCCCAATGTCGGAGCTCTCCATTCTGTGCTTGGACGGATGCGCACGGATGGCAAATACAATAAAGTAAAAGATGATCTTGAGTACCTATTGAAAAAAGTGCCGGCAGTCGGCGGCAAACTTGCCACAACGGCAGAACGGGTAAAAGACAGCCTTAAATACCTTTTCGTTTCAGGAATGTTCTTTGAAGAACTTGGCTTTACTTATTTAGGGCCGATTGATGGACATGATCTGGAAGAATTGGAAGAAAATCTTCAATATGCAAAAAAAGTTGGCGGACCGGTTCTCCTTCATGTCGTCACCAAAAAAGGCAAAGGATTTTTGCCTGCGGAGCAGGATACAATCGGGACTTGGCATGGCACGGGGCCATATAAAATCGATACAGGTGATCTAGTAAAATCATCATCCACAGCGCCATCGTGGAGCGGCTTGATAGCAGAAACTGTGCGCAAGCTGGCACGCACAGACGAGCGCATTGTCGCCATTACTCCCGCGATGCCTGTAGGTTCCAAACTCGAAGGCTTTGCATCTGAATTCCCAGGACGTTTCTATGACGTCGGCATTGCCGAACAG
>CAZGMW010000068.1:0-7644 GCA_964526895.1 uncultured Planococcus sp.
TTGATTTTGATTATTCTGCTGACAGTTCCTTTAAATCCTCTACAATTTCCTTTACCGGTACCTCTCCGTACCCATCATAGTTATGGGCAACTTTGCCTTCTTTATCGACCAGATAGAAACTCGTGCCGTGGACGACTTGGTCACTGGAAGGGTCGTTCTTAACGAAAGTCTGAAAATTATCTTTTGCATACTCAGCGATATAATCCTGGCCATAGCCAGTCAGCAAATGCCATTTCTTCTTATCCTGGACGTTGAATTTATCCAGGTAATCAGCCAATACATCCGGAGTGTCCGTCGCAGGATCTACAGAAAATGCGATAATTTTATAGTCTTCGATGCCTTCTGCAGCCAACTCTTCCTGGATTTCCACCATATTAAAAGTCATAGGCGAACAAACTGTCGTACAGTTTGTGAATACAAAAGTTGCCAGCCAGGGTGTGCCTTTCAGTGATGCAAGGGAAATTTCATCACCGCGCTGATCAGTGTGCGAAAAATCACCGATTGCAGATTCACCGCATGCTGTCAACAATACCAACAGGCTGATTATTGCAAAACTTGATAGTTTTTTCACGAAGCCGCCTCCAAATTACATACTGCCTACATATTAAATGATGAAGGCAGTCTATACAACTCGATTCCCCACGTCTTTTTAACGAATTGGTGAATTCAAAGCTTGATGGTGATCAATGCTTCGTGAATTGCCACCAGCTTCGTTTCCACTCTATGCATCAGATAAAATGATACAAAAATAGGAAAACCCACTTCCTGGATCAGACGCATCCAATCTTCCATAATTAAATTCCCCCTCATTCCTGTGAAGTTGAAAAGCCCTCCATCTCAGGAGGGCTCAAATTCTTAAACTTCGTAATCGACAACGTTCCGTTCGACGACACGTGCGCCTTTAGCAATCGCAAAAGGCGATCCTTCCACTTCAAAGATGTTTTGGGTAATAATCGTCTGCATACCGGTTGCCAGTTCCAGAGCCGTCAGAGTTTCTCTCGGTTCTTCCACAGACAGCACTACATCTTTTCCTGCACTTGTTTCAAATATCAATTCCAATGTTTTAGCCATTCCCTATTCCCCCTCGGTTAAATTAAGCGTAGATCGAAAGATTTGATTGCTTTTCAAGATCCATCAACGGTTTCGTTCCAAATTCCGTCAATACACGAGCTGATTCAAAAATCTGAGTTGCCGATGCGACATCAGTCACATTGTGATACGCCTTTACTTTCTTCTGCGGTTTGCCTTGAGCATCAAAACCATTGTCGAACGTCAGACGGATGCTCGCCTTTTTGAAGTTGCTGTTTGCCATTTTGTTTCACCTCCTCTCACCCGCTATATAGACAGTTCGGACAAAAAAGGATACATTTTTAATGAATTTTTTTTATTTAACTCTTATAATAGAGAGAATGGAAGGTATGAGGTGAATAACGTGGCGTTAGAAGGCTGGTTTTTATGGTTTATCCTATTTTGGGTAGTGGTCCTGGTTGGATTATTCGCGATTGGCGGATATTTTATGTTCAGGAAGTTCCTTAAATCCATTCCGAAAAAAGATGGATTGTCGGATTTAAATTGGGAAGAATATTACGTTGGTAAAACTATCCACCTTTGGGGAGACCATGAAAAAGAATTACTGAATGAATTGGTTCAGCCGGTGCCTGATCTGTTCCGCCCTGTTGCCAAACAGAAAATAGCCGGCAGAATCGGTCAGATTCTAATGGAAGAAAAAGTGACGAAAATGGAACATGAGCATATTATCAGAGGCTACATCCAGGCAACGCCAAAACGCGACCATAAATTTCTGAGAAAGAAATTGGATGAACTCGATATTGATGTCACGCCTTATGAACATTATTTTGAGCAATGAAAAACGAAAAGCGGAAACAGCCGTTCAGCTCCGAAAGCCTTAAGATGAACTTCCGAAGCGGCGTTCTTTGCCGCACAGGAAGGACAGCTTAAGGTCGAGGAGTTGGCTGTTGGAGGCTGGACACTGGGTTGACTTATGATCCGAAGAGCCTGGCATTGGACTCTAGACAAACAAAAGCGCAGCACCCGTCATCCGGGTACTGCGCTCTTGTTTTTTTCTTCAAGTTTTTTGAACTGAAAGTACATAGCCGCTCTCCACGGTATAATCATGCCAAACGCCAGTATCCAGAACATTCCGGCCAGTTCCCCGATGTCGATTGTCGAACTGAGAATCACTTTTGCAAGAACACGGATCAGCAATAAGCCGATCAGTATGAAAATAAATGCCTTGGATTGCTTTAAATAGATTTCGCCTTCTCTTTCCTCAAATTTCGAAGTCCATATTAAAACAACTGAAAAAACGATGCCAGCCGCCAACGCTTCAGCGATTTGCGGAGGAGCAACCCTGAAAAACGGGAAGATGAACATCAATGCTCCCGTAGACATAAATAACGGAGGCAATAGTATTTTTTTAACGGAAGCCGGTTTCTTAGCGGAACGGGATCTTATAAATATTGCGAATATCCCCATAACCACGGCTCCTGCCGTCGTCAACGCCAAATAGATCTCTGGCGGAATTTGTTCAAACATCCAACCCCTCCTCAAGCCTATCCAGCCGGCTCCGCAATTCGTCCAGCCTGATAAATCGAACGAAACGCTGAATTTCTTTTCCTTCGTGGAAAATTAAAACGATAGGAGCAGAAAAAAGCAAAAGCTCCCCGGTCAATTCGGGCAGCTGTGCTGCGTTCACAAGATAAAAAGGCACTTCATAATCTTTCTCGAAAGCTTCAACTTGAGGAAACAAACCTTCACAGACTGAACAATTATCGGTTTTTACAAACAGCAAAAAAGATTCCGCACTGCTGACCACTTGTCTATATTCCTTCATGGTGTTAATCGTTTTCATTTGTTTCACCTGCTTTAAGCTCATTTAGAAACCTTGGAAATCACCGAAAATCGGACCCAGAATCCGGATCAGATAAGACATTCCATCATAAAACAGCAAAATTCCGACTGCAATCATGATGAAACCGCCGATTTTCATGATGGTATTGTTATGTCTGCGCAGCCATCCAAGGCGCGTGACGAAAAACGATAAACCGAAGAAAGGAATTGAAAAGCCGAGTACATAGGCAATCATATACCAAACGCCAGATCCCGGATTTGCGGCTGCCAAGGAATAGATTGCTGCCGTAATAGGTCCAGTGCATGGTGTCCAGCCGGCGGCAAAAGCCAATCCGATGACAAAAGTCCCCAGAAAACCGGATGGCCGGTTCTTGAATGAAAACTTTTTATCCGCCATCAGGAATTTGGGCTGAAAGACACCGACAATCATCAATCCGAAAATGACGATTAGAATGGCTCCGAGTTGACGGATCAGTACTTCATTCGTGATAAACCACTCACGAAAGAATGAGGTGCTGAATCCTAGCGCAATAAAAATTGTCGAAAAACCGAGCAGGAAGAAAAGCGTATGGAACATGCCTCTGCGTTGCATGACTTTCTTATCGTTTTTTATTTCATCAAGCGACATTCCGGTTATATAAGATAAAAATGCCGGATATAAAGGCAAAGTGCATGGTGAAATGAAACTGAGGAATCCTGCTCCAAAAGCCAGGAATAAGTTGATGTCACTTGCCACTGTTTCCACTCCTTCATTATACTCTACCCATCTTATCAAATTTGAGGGAGGAAAACTTCCCTTTTGTCTGTGAACTCTTTGTGAATGTCCGAATAAAAGTATTTCTTCCGGCTCTTTTGCGATGAAACTTCGGATAATAATTTGAAGCGTTGCCGTAATATGTACCTGACATATCATCCGCCATTGACACGACTTTGCCTATTGCTCCAGCTACGGAGCTTTCGGGCCACTGTTCTTCTTCTATGACTTCGTAAAGTCTTCCTTCCCAGACCACAATAGGATAAGCCCAAGATAATGCCTGAACCGTCCCGCAGAAAATAAACACAATCATCTATGCAACGGGAATGATCCTTTTCATGCCAGCCTCCCATGGTCAATTTTATTTTTGATTGCCGACGTTTTCCACGATGCCATTTTGAAGCAGGTACATTTTATGGTAGAGGCCACGTGCAGCCAGAAGTTCCTGATGGGTTCCGCGCTCGACGATTTCACCCTGGTGCAGAACGAGGATCAACTCCGCATCCTGTATCGTGCTGAGTCTATGAGCAATCGCAATGGTTGTCCGCCCTTTACGCATCCTTTCAAGGCTGGTCTGGATGGCAACTTCCGTTTCGGTATCGATATTGGCTGTCGCTTCGTCCAGCACTAAAATTTTTGGATCAGCCGCCATAGTCCGGGCAAAAGCAAGTAATTGGCGTTGCCCGCTCGAGAATGTGGATCCTCGTTCCGTCACTTTATGATCATAGCCATCGGGCAATTGTGCAATGAATTTATCCGCTTGCACGAATTCAGCAGCTGCCCGGATTTCAGAAAATGGCATATCCGGATTGTAAAGCCGAATATTGCTTTCAATCGTTCCATAAAATAGGAATGGATCCTGCAGCACCAGCCCCATTTTTCTGCGAAGCTCACTTGAACGGTAATCTTTGACGTTAATACCGTCTATCAGAATATCCCCTTTTTCATATTCATAAAATCGCATCAGCAAATTAATAATGGAACTTTTCCCGCTCCCCGTATGGCCTACAAGAGCAACAGTCTGTCCCGGTTCAGCTGTAAATGAGATGTTTTTCAACACTTCGGCTTTGCCGTCATAGGAAAAACTGACATTCTTGAATTCGATGCGGCCTTCTATAATCTCACCTTCATCTCCTTTTTGAGCTGGAGCATTGTCTGATTCATCCAATAAAGCAAAAACACGCGACGCAGCTACAATAGCCTGCTGGAAAATAGACAGCCGCTGCATCACTTGATTGATCGGTTCAAAAAATCTATCGATATAAGTAACAAAGGCATAAATAACCCCTACTTCAACTGTAGAGTTGAATGATGTGATGCCGAAATAACTGAGCAGCATAATCAACGCCAGCGTATAAACCAGGTCAATCGCAGGCCGCAGCAGCAATCCGTCGATTTTGATATTGCGTTTTCCCGCTTTCCAATGCTTTTCATTGATTTCATTGAATTCATCCTGCATCCGGCCTTCCTGGCTGAACGCCTGGATCATGCCCATGCCCTGCACGGATTCGGAAATTTTGGCATTTAATTGACCTAGGCGTTCCCGTAAGTCCTGATAGAATACCGAACTGTATTTACGGTAAAGATACATGATCCACAACAGAATTGGCAACAAGATCAGGGTGATGGCAGCGAGCTTCGCATTCAGGAAGAACATCGCGATGTAGACGCCGATAATCAGGAATATGCTCTGAATAAAACCGATGAGCACAGTGACGAACATTTCCTTGATCGCTTCCGTATCGTTGGTGACCCGCGAAACAATGCCCCCCGCCGGTGTCCGGTCGAAATAACGCATGCCAAGGCTCTGTACTTTCGTAAAAACATCGATGCGCATTTGCTGGATGATCTTCAGTGCTGCCTCCTGAAACTTCAATAATTGAAAATAGCTGATGATGACATTGGAGATTTGGATAAACAGATAACCGAGTGCAAGTCCGGTCACCGGACCAGTGGGGAAATTGCCCGGTGTCAAATAATTGTCGATAAAAGTTTTGATGAGCAATGGTCCCAATACATCTCCGATAACGGTCAATATGAGCAGCAGCATGGCAACAGCCAGCATCTTTTTATGTGGCACCAGATATACAAGCAGCCTTTTGAAAACAAGCCATTGATCTCTGCCGGTCAGTTCTTTTTGTTTATCATTCATAAAGTCTCGCCTCCCTGCTCGACGAGCGCTTCAAGTCGCTGCAATTCATACATTTCATAATACATGCCCTGCTTCTTCATCAATTCTTCGTGGGAACCGATTTCTGTCACTGTGCCCGCATCCATGACAAGTATCTGATGGGCATGCTGGATTGCGCTGAGACGATGGGAAGTGATGATTGTCGTTTCCCCGGTGCGCGTCCGTTTCAGTGATTCCAGAATCGCTTCTTCCGTTTTTGCGTCTACTGCTGAAAGAGAATCATCCAGTATCAGCAATTCCGGCCGCATCATCAAAGCGCGGGCAATCGAGATCCGTTGTTTCTGGCCGCCGGATAATGACACACCCCGTTCTCCGACTACTGTTTTATAGCCTTCTGTAAAATTTAATATATCCTGATGAATATGCGCTAGCTGTGCTGCCTGATGGATTTCCTCTTCAGTAGAATCCGGTCTCGCGAATGCGATATTGCCGGCGACTGTTGTCGAAAACAGGAAGTGGTCCTGTGGTACATAACCGATCGCTTCCCTCAATTTCTTCTTCTTGTAATCATTTATGGATCGTCCTCCGAAACTGATTTCTCCACTGTAGTTCTCAAACTCACGCAATAGCAGTCTTAAAATTGCTGATTTGCCAGATCCTGTTTTTCCGACAATACCCAAAGTTTCTCCTCGTTTCAAAGTGAAACTTACATTATGGAGTGCCGCCCTGTCATCGCCAGTGAACTTGAATTCCTCAAGCTTGAAAACAATATCACCTTCCGGATGTATATCAAGCGCTCCTTTCCGGTCATCTATATCAGAGGGCTCTGCAAGCAATTGCCTTATGCGGTCATAGGAAGCGCGTCCCCGCTCCACGATATTGAACAGCCAACCGAATGCCAGCATCGGCCAGACGAGGAGACCAAGATAAGCAGTAAAAGCGATCAAGTCACCGATCGTCATGTCACCGTTCGTCACAAAATAAGAACCAAATCCGATGGCAAGAAAATAACAGATGCCGATAATGGCTGAAATGGTTGGATCGAATAACGAATCAACCCGGGCAACGCGGATATTTTCATCCACCACCCGTTTTGACAGCGCCCTGAAATCTTCCACATCCTGCTTTTCCTGTCCGAAAGTTTTGATCACTTTCATTCCTGATATACTTTCCTGCGTTTTATCGTTGAGTCCGGAAAATGCCGCCTGTGCCTCATGGAATCGGAGGTGCATGAGCTTCCCGTAATAATTGGTCATATAAGCCATCAGCGGCAGTGGCACAAGAACGATCAAGGTCAATTTCCAGTCAATGGTGATGGCCATTGCCGCAATAACAAAGCCACCTGTTGCAATGGAATCAAATAAGGTCAAAACTCCAGCTCCTGCCGTCATTTGAACGGCCTGTAAATCATTGGTTGCGTGCGCCATCAAATCTCCTACCCGTCTTTTCTGATAAAAGGAGGGTGACATCTGAGTAAAATGATGGAACAACTGTCGGCGCAGATTGCGTGCCAAGATGACTGATGAACCGAAAATCATCAGGCGCCAAGCATACCTGAGTCCATACATGATCAATGCAGCTGCCGCCAGGATGCCAAGCCATTTCATCAAATAGGCAGGCGTAAGTGTGCCTCTGCTTATTTCATCTACCACAAAGCCGATGATGCGAGGCGGCAGCACGCTGAGAAAAGCTACAATCATCAACAGAAAAATACCAATGGCGTATTGCTTTTTCCGCTCTTTAAAAAACCAGCCCAACTCCAAAAAAACGCGCATTTCTGTCTTCTCCCTGCTGTAATTTATTGTATGTATCGAACTTTTTAATTTTATCAAATGTTTCGATAAAATAGGAAGAAGTATTTCGTAAAATGAAATAAGTTCGTGTTCCA
>CAZGMW010000069.1:0-6359 GCA_964526895.1 uncultured Planococcus sp.
ATAAGGAGTGATAGGGATGGCATTCGATTATGATTTGGATTATGAGAAATTGGATTTGCGGAAGAATCCGGAGCTGTACCGGGTCGGTAAGGGTGAGCAGGGTGTGCTGCTGGTGGAGCCTTACAAGGGTGAGATTTTGCCGCATTGGCGATTCAAGACGCCGGAAATTGCACAGGAATCGTGTGACAAGATTTCGGAGATGTTCGAGGAATACCGCAAGCAGGATGATTTTGTCGGCATGGACATGGCGCGGAAATTCATCCAGATGGGCTATACGCGGGCCCGGCGCTACACGAATTACAAAGGCGGCCGCAAATACAATGAAGACCGGAGCATCAAAGAGCGGCAGATCGATCCGGTGAAAGCCGAGTCGGCGGCGATTTTCAAGAAGCGCTGGGATGAAATCAGGGAAGACGAGGATTATAACAGGCGCAAAAGGGAGCATCAGCATAAATACGGCGAATTAAAATCTAAAAATAAAAAAGCGGATCAATCGATGGGGGAGAATGATTTTCCAAAAGGAGTCGGCAAACCGGCAATTAGAGCGTTGATCGGAGCGGGTTACAACAAGGTCGAACAATTGAAAGACGCCACGGAAAAAGAAATCCTGGAGCTGCACGGAGTCGGTCCGAAAGCGGTCCAGGTGTTGAAGAAAGAACTCGCGGCAAAAGGACTGGAATTTAAAAAGTGATAAATCACTAATCCAAGCTAAGGAATTCATTCAATTAGTACTGCACTATCCAAAGCTTCAATGCCTAAAAGGGAAATGGATGCCTAAAAAAATGGAGTGATTTCATTGATGAAGATGAAACGATCATTTGTAGTGGTGGTATCTTCTTTATTCATTTTATCTGGCTGTTCCGATGAACCTGGCGTCAACTCAGAAAGCGAAGCGTCAGCAGTGAATACAATCATAGACACAGAGACGGAACCAGAAATCCGGAATATTGCGGGAATGACAGACGAGATGACTGTCTATGATTATGGCTATGACGATATGGACCGGGGAAATTATGAATATTATGCGCAGGAAGTGGTCATCGATCCCCAATATTACGCAGAAAAGAAAATTTCCAGAGGAGATGTCATTGTATTTAAGCCGACGCCGGATGAACGACTCACTGTGAAGCGGGTTATCGGATTGCCGGGTGAAAAAGTTAAAGTGGAAAAAGGGCAAGTGTATATTGACGGCAAGGAACTTGATACTTTCTATGGACGTTATCACCGGAGAGGATTGGATCTGAAAGAACTCAAGAATATGCTCGCAACGGAGGAGTATGGCTTTATGCAATCCAAAGCGAATATAGAATCCAATGTGCATAACGCTGAAAACATGAATCTTGAAGAAGTGACTGTTCCTGAAAACCAAGTCTACGTTATCGGAGATGATTGGTTCAGAACTTATTTTAGAGGACTGGTGCCGATGGAGAAAATTGAAGGGCAAGTGTTGGGATATGAACCTTGAACGTGTGAAAATGTTTTCGTGAAACATTTAGTTGCCGACCTACCAATCAATCGGCAAGCGCAATAAAAGCCTTCTGGACAGGAAGGCTTTTTGAGTCGTTTTTAGCTGTAAAAGCATGTTTTGGCTACCTTTATTTGGGGGGAAGTCGAAGCTGATTTCCACTCTAGTTTACGGAGAGCCCAGAAGTATAACGCATTACTGTAAAATTTCTTCTTTAATCAGCCTCGCTAATCGCTCGCGCGTCTCCGGCAATCTTGCCTTTATTGCTTCATTGTCCCAAACATCATCCGTATAAAAACTGGAGAAGTCCTGATCCTGTTGGCGCGGCACAATGTGCATATGGAAATGCGTCAGATCATCAAACGTACCGCCGTTTTGGCAAATCGAGATGCCGTCGGGGTTATAGGCGGCCTTGATTGCGCTCGTCAGCACTTGCGCCGTTTTCATCACTGATAACACAGTTTCTGTATCAAATTCATCGATAAAACGGTAATGCTGTTTTGGCAATATCAGCACATGTCCTTCATTGAACGGGTCGTGGTCAAGGATACAGGTGATCCACTCGTTTTCGTAAACGATATGAGTCTCCAATTCCTTATTCGCCAGCTTGCAACCCAGGCATTCTTGTATTTTTTCCATAATCTAAGCTCCTTCACAATTTCTAAAAAATCAAAACATCGGCTCGTTTTCGTTCGTCAATTCGGTCATTTGCGGATAAATCGTTATAAAGACGGCGAAAAGCAAGAATGCGATTGCCAGTACGGAGATGATTTCCAGCTCGAACAACCAGGCAGAACCGAGTAAAATCGCCGGCGGGAAAAAGTTCATAATCCCCATTCTTTTCCGTGATTTCTTAGTCAGGTACTGGGTTTTTCCGCAAATCGGACAATCCATTCCTTCGCCGAGTGTAAAGGATTTGCGTATTGTCGTGCCCCATGTCCATTCATTTTCGCAATTGCTGCAACGTGGCATCTGAAGTCCTCCATTCGAATCCGTGTATTTCTTTTTTTCATGCTAAAGCATCCAACCAATAAATTCCACAGCATTTCCCGGGAAATATGGCTTAATAAAGAATAGGGTTACTGATTATTGTTCATTTCCTTTTTCTTTTTCCGATACTGAAATCGCCAAGTATAATAGATTATCCAACCCGCTATCAATATCAAGAAAGGCAAGTATCTGGATGCAGGTTCCTCTGTTAACATTGTGATAGACCCAATAACAAAAACAGGTACCATGATCAAAAACCACATCTTCACTTCTTTATTTTTGAAACTCATGTCAACTCGTTCAGCCATATTCCTCACCCTTCACGAAATTTTTCTGATGGATTCATTAATATCATGCTATAGTATTTATACGATTAGAACACTTGGAAGTTTCAAGAAATTCTTTGTCCAAAATAAATTTTGGGAATTGATGCAAAGCTTGCAACTTCCGGATTAAAGATGCGTTTAATTGAAAGAGATAATAATAGAAAGCAGGATGGAACATGGAATGGATGGATTTACTGAAAGCCCTCATTTTGGGCTTTGTGGAAGGCATGACAGAATTTGCGCCAGTGTCGTCAACGGGACATTTAATCATCGTCGACGATATGTGGTTGAAATCACAGGAATTTCTCGGGAAATATCCCGCTAATACGTTTAAGATCGTCATACAATTGGGCTCGATCCTCGCAGTAGTGGTCGTGTTCTGGAAACGGCTGTTCAGCTTGATCGGACTTTACAAAATCGACGGCAAGCCCGCCAACTCAAGCTTCAATTTACTGCATGTCATTATCGGCATGCTGCCGGCCGTCATCATCGGCTTTGCTTTAAAAGACTTGATCGATGACCATTTGTTCAGCGTCGAAACCGTCATCTACGCATTGATCGCCGGCTCGATTCTGATGATCGCCGCCGATAAATTCGGACCGAAAACACCGACCGTCAACAGCCTCGATGAAATCACTTATATCCAGGCGCTGAAAATCGGATTGGTGCAATGCTTGTCCTTGTGGCCGGGCTTCTCGCGTTCCGGCGCGACCATTTCCGGAGGGGTGCTGTTCGGACTTAACCACCGCACCGCAGCTGATTTTACTTTCATCATGGCAGTGCCGATCATGTTCGGCGCAAGTCTCGTATCGGTCCTGAAAAACTGGGACACATTGTCGATGGACTATCTGTCATTTTATATCGTCGGCTTTGTCAGCGCGTTCATTTTCGCTTTGATTTCAATCCGTTTCTTCCTGAAACTGATTTCGAAAGTGAAGCTTATGCCGTTTGCCATCTACCGTTTGGTACTTGCGGCAATTCTGATCGTCATCGTTTTCTTCTAAAATAAAAGCCAGTGAATCAAGAGCAGAAGACTGCTCCTGATTTGCTGGCTTTTTTCTGTATAAAGACATTATCGATTATGGTAAAATTATGAAAAAAGCAGGGGGTGTGGGAATGCAATTTTTCATCGGCATCGTGCCGCCGGAAGATGAACTGGACAAGTTGAAAAGATTTCGCAATCAATGGCCGGCCAATCGGATTGATGATATGGTCGAACCGCATATTACTTTAAAAGCACAAGGCGGTCTTACTGAGGATGAAAGCTGGCTTGGTAATGTTGAAAAAGCGGCAGGCGAGTTCCCGGCATTCCCGATTCAATTGGGAGAACCGCGTTCGTTTGGAGAAGACATCCTCTATTTAAGCATGGACTCACCTGAACTCAAGAGCCTGCATGAAACGCTCGTAAAGGCAGTCGGCACCACACCTGAGCAAACCAGGCAGTATTTTGAACTGGACCAATTTGTGGCGCATCTGACTTTAGCGAAAACAGCGTACGGACTGTCACGCAACGAGCTGACAGCGATGGCAAGGGCGGCGCACGAACAACTCGCGCCTTACCCTGCATTTATGGTTGATTCGATCAGGATCTATAAAAAATCATCTGAACAACAGGGTTATTCAAAATACATGGATATTCCGTTAAAAAGATGAAGAAAGAGGTGAAGACAATTGGCTCGCTGTACAAATTGCGATTATAAATGGAACGTAAAAGAAATCTGGTCACTGGGTTGGTCGAAAAATGGCAAAGCCTGTCCGAATTGCGGGAATCGCCAGTACATATCAGGTGAAACTCAAAATATGTTCACATTAGGATTTATAAGTGTGGCATTTATAATTATTTTTCCATTCTTCATTAAATTGAGCGGAAAGAATGAAGACCTGTTCCAATAATATCCGCAATAGATTAGTTTCGTAAAAAAACGCCTTTCCGTCGCGGGAAGGCGTTTTTTGCATGTTATTGCTAAAACTCTTTATTCCTTCAAGCTCTCCAAATACGCATAGACTTCATCCAGGTTATCGGATTTAAACAGAAGTTCTTCGCGGTCATAAATAAGAATCACCGGCAACTGTTCGATATCCAATTCTTCTTTGAAATCCACCACGAAATCTTTATTGTATTCGTGCCAGGACGCGCCAACTTGTATTCCGGTTTTTTCGAGTATGTTATTGGCCTTCTCGAATAAAGGTTCCTGCATTTCGTATGGCAGTTTTTCTCCGTAGTCATACATGACTACAACCCTTATGCCGTCGCTGTGCGCTAGAAGCTGGTCATATTTTTCCTCATAACTCATGTCCAACAGGATAATCTCTTCTGCATACCCTTCAAAACTGTCTTCTCTTGGTGGGTTGATCTGTACTTTTTGCCCGAATTTGATGTCATCAAGCGAAGCATCAGTGCCATCTTCGTTTCTTACTATAGTTTCCTCATCGTAAATGGCACTATAACCGATTCCTTCATCTGTGGTTACCGGTCCGTCATGCCGCTTTTCCCATGCTGAAATGTCAACACCAAGAATTTTATTTTCCTTATCGGGTGGTCCGGTTGTACCGATCATTTTATCGTCTTCATACGGAGTGGCAGCAGACTGATCAAGTTCATCTTCATAAATCGTTTCCTCGATAGGCTCATTGGCATCGCTGCCACATGCAGAAAGGCTTAAACCAATTACCAACAGACTTCCGAAGTGCAATGATTTAAATTTCATGTTTTTTACTCCTCTCGAATGGAAGCTGATGAATAGAAATTGCCCCTCATATTTAAACTTCAAGTCAACTCTTTGATAAATCTTCTTCTCCCGAAGAGATTTTCGCGCTGTATTTTCTCTTCCTTCCGGCAATCAAGCCGAATGTTCCAAGAATCATTTGGAGGGCGCTTGCCAAGAATAAATACACCAGAGGCAAATAACCTTCACCTAGAAGCATGATTGGTAAAGCAGCACAAAGGAAACAGAAAGCCCCAAGAACGAGTGCCAGTACAAAAACTTTGGCATTCTTTCTAATGCCGTAAACTCCGGCGGCGGCATTGCCGATCCCGAACACAATTATTCCGAATAGAGCCAAGGTGTCCCAGCTGCTGAAAGGCATTACGCCGATCCATTCGGGCGGGAAATCAGCAAAAATCCCTTTGCCCAGCAGCATGGAAATGCCGAGGTAAAGCGCGCCTAAAGACAAAAACAAACAATAAGCTCCGGTTATATATTTCAACAAGATTCTATCACTCCTTTCATCAGGCGAATTGGCTCTTTAATTTAGTAGACTCTAGACAGCTGAAAATGTTTCACTTTACAACAAACGCGCTTCAAATCTTTTGCTGATTTGAGGGGCGCCGCAGTTTGTGTGTTTTTCGGTGTCGTCCTGAAATTGAAGTTTCTTCATTCATCAAGTTTCATCATGGAGATTGCATTCGAATACTTTCAGTTCAAAGCCCGATTTCACAACTTTCGGGAAACCGCCCTGGTCATAGCACTGGTCCGATGCAGATTTTACTTGCAGATAGCTGAAATAAGATTGCACCAAATAGATGGTGCTGAAAGCAAGCAGAACTCCTGCAAAGTAAAGGACGAATTTTTGCCAAG
>CAZGMW010000069.1:6369-7626 GCA_964526895.1 uncultured Planococcus sp.
AAGTGCTCAATTTCTTTTTCAATATGTTCACTCCTGTCAAACGGCGGTCAATCGAGTTGTATTCATTAAGGCTAACATAATATGGCAAATATGGCATCCGGATTCGATGTAATTGCTGAGATCAAATAAATTTGGAAAAAAGTGAATCTTTTCCATCAGTTCATCCGTCTAAAGAATATAGGAAAAATGCAGAAGGGGTTTTTGTATGCTTAAAAAAATTGTGTTGGCAGGCGGTACGGGTTTTATCGGACAGTATCTTGAACGCGCGTACACCAATCAGGGTTATATTGTACACATCATCTCCCGGCAGCCGGGCCAGATTTCGTGGAACGATGAACAGGCGATGGTCGATGCGCTGGAAAACGCGGGGATGGTCATTAACCTGGCGGGGAAATCGGTGAATTGCCGATACAATGAAAAGAACAAGCGAGAGATTTATGAATCACGGACGCGGACGACTGAAGCGCTCGGCAAAGCGATTGAGAAATGCGAAAATCCACCGCAGCTTTGGATCAATTCCAGTACGGCGACAATTTACCGCCACGCGGAAGATCGGCCAATGACAGAGTCGACCGGCGAACTCGGGACTGGATTTTCAGTGGATGTCGGCAAGGCATGGGAAGATGTATTCTTCCGCTTCGATCTGCCGCGGACACGGCAAGTTGTCCTGCGCCTCGCGATTGTGCTCGGTGCAGACGGCGGTGTCATGGAGCCTTACGTGAATTTGGTGAAATATGGACTCGGCGGCAAACAAGGGGAAGGCAAGCAGATGTTCAGCTGGATTCACATTGAAGATGTTTTCCGCATCATCGAATTTCTGAAGCAGCGCAAAGATTTGAAGGGGATTTTCAATGCGGCATCGCCGAACCCTGTGACCAATAATGAGTTGATGGAGCATATGCGGAATTCGATGGGGCGCCGCAGAGGATTGCCGGCGCCGGAATGGATGCTCGAAATGGGTGCGATAGTCATCGGAACTGAAACGGAATTGATCTTAAAAAGCCGGTGGGTGTTGCCGGAGCGGCTGGAAAAAGAAGGGTTCCGATTCAAATACGATCAATTGGAAAGTGCACTGTGGCAAATTCTGCAGGAACAAAAACAAGAACAGTAACGTGCACTGTTCCGCTTTATTGCGGAGCAGTTTTTTAATTTTTGGTAAAGAGAATGGTTGATTGATAGAGGGGTTATGGAGAATTTGAGGAATATATTAACAATGGAGTAACACGTGGATTCCGTTGTCCAGACTCCGGCGACCCA
>CAZGMW010000070.1:0-7584 GCA_964526895.1 uncultured Planococcus sp.
ACTGGAAATACAACTGGATCCTGTGCTCAAATATCGCTAAATATCAAGGAAATACACAAAAAACACAGAATGATCGGATGGTTTCCGCCCAGCGGAGACCATCCCAGGAACATTCGCTGGGGCGAATGTTTTTCCGTTCCATCATTTATTCTGCTAAATCCCACTCAAGACCTGCCCACCCAATCGCTTCAAAAAAGAAATCCTGTCCATCAATCGTGTACCTGGAGCCAGATCAACCGGGTTTTCATCTTTCAGCGCGTCCATGCGTGTGTTGTAAATGAATACAATATTGCCATCTGTACGAACTGAAAGGTCTTCTGTGTAGTGAAAAAAATCTATACTGTATGACTGGCTATCTGATCCCCTCAAATCTCCACCGGCTTTTAACTTCGTTTTTGAAACCACCGTGAGAAATTCCTGGATGTCATCCGGTTCTGTCAATTCTGCATAAGCATCTGGAGGCCCTGAATTATCGGGGAAACGGTTAATGACAATTCTATAAATCTCGACATCTTCCTCCACCACAGCGTCAACGATCTCACCGAATGTGGTTTTCTTCTGCTCATTCTGTATAAAGAAAAAGATTCCGGACAGTAAAACGATACACAATAAAATCCCCGTTCTCTTCATGGGTTTCTCCTTTCTCTCTAGCTTTTAATCCCTTTTTACCAGGTATTCCTATCACTAAAGAAGAAACGACAAATAACTAAAGCTCTATTATTCGGATCTTCAATCAAAAAGTGTCGCTTTGGTCGGATCTCTTTCAAAATCGAAAAGCATCTGAAGCTGTGATTCAACATTTCGATTTAAGGAAAGTTCAGGCAGCCCATCTTCCGGGAAGAAAGCTACATCTTTTGTTTCGACACCTATTTCTGCGGTACCGCCAACGATTTCACAACGGATAAACAATTTATAATAATGAAAAGGCTGGGGTGGGTGCGGATGTTTGTTCATATCCAATAATGCCAGTAATTTTGTCGGCATTACTTTATAGCCGGATTCTTCCTTGATTTCCTTGGCTATATTTTCTGCCGGAGACAGGCCGATGTCACAAAAACCACCTGGAAGTGACCACTTGCTGTCACTGTTTTCCCGTACCATCAGAATTTCTCCTTTTAGAAATACAGCCCCGCGCACATCCATTTTCGGTGTTTGGTAACCCTGTTCACCCGCAAACAGCTCTTTTATTTTTTCCATTTCCAGTCCAGTATGTTCTTCCATAATTTCCACGCTAATATTCCTTAATTCCTCAAAACGTTCCAAATCATAGACATCCTTGGAGAAAGTCAATCCGGATTGGGAGAGTGACTGAATCCGCTTTGCCCATTCCAGCCATTTAAGACTCATGGCGATCACCTGATTCCAGGAAGTCCATAAATTCGGCAACTGTTTTATAGAAAATGTTTGGAGCGGTTTCAAATTCCAGCGTTTGAAAATCAGGCAGCCATTGGACGCCGATGGTGAAGACTTTCGCTTGGACTCCAGCCTGGATATCCGCATCGCTGTCTCCGATAAACATGGCCTCATCCGTTCCAGTCCCTAATAACGATAAAGCTTTGAATAAACCTTCCGGATCTGGCTTCGGTTTAATGACGTCATCCCCCGTAATCATGACGTCGAAAAAATCATCCAATTGAAGCGCTTCTAAGGAGATGTCCAGGCTTCTTCTGGCTTTACCGGTGACAATCCCCAATTGAAACCCTTTTTCTTTCAGGTGCAGCAGTAAATTATGTATTTCCTGGTTGTGTGCCACCAATTGCGTATGATGTTCCAGGTATTTCGCATAGTATAATTCGATGGCTTCTTCTTTATTCACGGCCAGGAGATTTTGCCGGATAATTCCCGTCTCCGAGGGACCGAACATTGTCCGTATTTCTGTGGTGGAAAGTTCCCGTTGATCGAATTCTTTAAAGACATGCTGAAAAGCCAAATCACATACCGGCAAGGTATTCGCCAGCGTACCGTCAAAATCAAAAATGATTGCTTTTATAATAATCACCAACCCTGTATTTTATTCTGGACATAAAAAGAACCTGAAAAGTTCCCGTTTTTATCAGAAATAAATCTGAATTGCCACGCTATTATATATGATAGAGTATAATCCCTGAAAATCCCAATTTATATTCAATGAAATTGGACTAATGGATGAAACCATTTTCCTGCCTTTACGCGTATGATTAAGTATATAGATGTTTTTAGGGCTGGTCATTCGGATTAATGTTAAGGTCGCTTGTCCCACGGACTGAGTGTTCCAACGATGTGTCGGATTTTTTCTTCCTGTACGGCTTTTATGACGCCGTCTGAAATTTCTTTATGTGTCAGCCAGCGGGATACGCCGTTTTCCAGCTGGAATCCGAGCTGAATTTGATGATAATGGACATGTGACGGAACAATCGTACGAGCTTTGATTCTTTTCAGGTTCGAACTGCTGCCGTTTACGTGGAATAATTTCCAATCGGAGTCAGTCGGCAGAGAATCCATTAAACAAGGGATCACGTCCTCGCCGTCTGAATGGATCCATGCAAGCACCAAACAGACTGGACCACGCTGTTGCTGGATGTCTTTCAATTGCGCTGCAAAAGCTTCAGTATTCGTATAGTCGATCAAAACCGGTGTTAGCTGAGCAGGGTTTAGATCGATCATCCGCTGCATCTTTTGGGAATCCCGGCCCACCACTGAAACATGGTATCCATTTTCCGCTAACCAAACGGAAGCCCGGGCAAGCATGCCTGTGCCGCCGATCACCAATGCGTGTTTCATAAAATCATTCCTTTACGATATAGAGTAGAGTTCATTTATTCCCATAATTAAAAGAACGAGGTGAAGAGCATGGCTGTTTTGCTGGAAGCGTCCAATTGTCTGCTGTTGTCGACGGATCAAAAAAAATCGGAAGGCCTATGGCGCGATGATCCCTTTTTTAAATTCGTGTTTTCACTGAAGGGTTCCATGAATTATCAAAGCAGGCGGAATGATTTGGTGATTCGTGAAAATGAGTTCATGATTTTCAATCCGCATGATGAACATCGTCAACTTGCAGTGGATGACCATAAATTTCTGGTTGAGCTGGATGTGGGGATGCTCCGAGAAGCAACAAATACCATTTCATCCATTCGTCAAGAGCTTGTCTTTGCGCAAACCATGCAAAAAAATCCGCTCATTGAACAATGGGTGCAATTTGTTCAGCAGTACATGCTGCTTGAAGGGCAAGACGGGGGCAAAGCGATATTTTTGGAACACAGCTTTGCCCAATTGAGTCTGTTGCTGGTCAAGTCCGCCGTTGGAAATCATAGTGCTGATTTGATTACTGAACCTTATCGTACAACGCAGCCTGCACTTATGCATGTGATGGAGGCATTGAAAGCTGATTATGAGCATCCCTGGAGTTTGGACGAAATGGCTGGACTGCTGGGCATCAGTAAATTTCAGTTTGCGCATCAATTCAAAGAAAAAATCGGTGTCTCCCCTTATTCCTGGCTACAACTCTATCGTATGGTCAGGGCTCAGGACCTGCTTTTGAACAGCAGCCGGACCATAACGGATATTGCCCTCAGCTGCGGATTTTCTTCTATCGCTGTTTACAATCAATTATTTAAACGCCTCTACGGATTTTCGCCTAGTTTTTTCCGTAAACGCGATTCCAATCAGATAGAATACTGAAAAAATCACCATCATGCTTCCGCAGAATAGAAAAATTAAACCAATTTCAAAGGCAGTGGCCAAGGCGCCAAAAATCATCAATGAAATTACATTCGAGCCATAGAGCAGGACTGCATTAAAACTGAATGCCCGGCCGAGTTTGGAGCCCGGCACCAGAGTCTGTATCAAATAGACACGGGTGAGGCTTGTTATCGGTAATCCGGCTGCGGCAATCAATACGCCAAGAAAAAAGAGCGGAAGGTTTGAGGCGACACCCAAAACTAAAATTCCCGTTCCCCAAGTAATGGAGCCAATTAGATAAGAGGTGAACGTTAAGCTTTTCCTGAAAAACGGAATGATCACATTGGTTACAATAACCCCTGCGCCGTACCACCCCAATAATAGGCTGTAAAATTCTTCGCCCTGGCCCGGATAAGCTTCCAGAAGCAGCAAGAGTAATCCGATCTGCCAGACCCATGTATTGAAAAAGACGATCAAAAATGTTGCTGTAAGGAGCTTTTTGATGGTTTGTTCTCCCTTTACCCACCGAAAGAAATCAAAAATGGATTGGAAGATCCCCGTATGTTCCTCTTCCAGTAACTTCTCTTCATTGTCCGGCTCCGTCCAATGGACTTTTAAAATGAAAATTGCGCTTAACAGATAGGTCAACGCATCAATCGAATAAAAATGGATGGTGTTTCCGGCATTCAATAAACCGATGCTGAAAACTGGCGCGAGCACCTGGACGCCTCTTGTGACCGTATCAAGCAGACCGTTAACAACAGTGCGGTCATCGAGTGGTGTGATGAGTGGCAAAACAGCACGATAAGCCGGATTATAAAAGCAGCCCAGACTCTGAATGATGAAACTCACAAGCAGCAGATGCCAAAAAGCAAGGCTTTCTGATTGATGGAGAAAGACCAGTGACAGGATTACTGGAACCCTAACAAGATCGAGCCAGATCAACAATTTCTTTTTATTGATCCGGTCAGCGACGGCTCCACCGATTAACCCAAAAAGTAGATAAGGAATAGCCTGTGAAATCGCAACTACAGTCGTAAGGCTAGCAGATTGCGTCAGCTCATAGGAAATGAAAAGAAAAGCAAGCCCGGCAAGGACATTTCCAAGCTGTGAAATACCGGCCCCCGCTAAATAATAGACGATTGTTTTATTCGTTAATGCATTTCGATACATCGTAACCACCTCCAGTTCAGGTTACGCTGTATTTTTTTGTGCTTCTATATAGATCTTGCTGTTTGGGGGTTCAATATTCAATGGGGCCGTATGGAGAAGTTTATAAAGAATAAGGCAAAATGTGTGAATTTCCAGGAAGAAAACTAATTTTCTTTAGTATCTAATGGTAAAATTAGTATATTATAACTTTTCAAGCAAAGGAGGCTGTAAAATGAAGCAGCTGCTTTTAAAAACCGCAGTATTTGCCATCTTTTCATTCTTAATATTGGTTTCAGATATGTCTCTTTATCTTAAGATTATTTTCCTCTCCATTCTGTTGTTATTTGTTCTGCCACTTCGCTATGAGTTTTTTACGAAAGAGCGGGTGATAAGAAAGCTTATAGCCGTTTTGAGCGGGACCCTTGTATTTATGGTGCTTAGCTTGTTTGTGTTATATCTGTCTTCTGGAGACTTGTCGAACCCAGACGTTTTCAGCGAACTGGAACAATTTTGGGGATTATTTGTTATGGTCTTCTTTATGGCTCTTGGAGGCTTTCTTGTTTACGGGCTGCCAGTTTCTTTATTGTCGGATTCGCTTGCTGCGCTTTATCCTCCACGCATGGCAATAGCCGGTTTAGTACATATTGGTTTCGGCGTGCTGCTGATCGGGGAACTGTCGGTGATTCCGGTGATTTGTGCAGTGATTGTCTGGATAATCGATGAAATTCTGCAAAAAAGAACACGAAAACAATTGATTGGAGTAAACGAAAATCCATAAATTCACCAAACAAAGGAGAGTCCAATCATGACCGTATTAAACCGTTTAAAAAAGGGAGACAAAATCGGCATTTATTCGCCTTCTTCTCCCATCACCCATTCTTCACCGGTCCGTTACGAACGCGCAAAAAAATTTCTGGAAACGAAAGGCTTTGAAATCATTGAAGGCAGCCTGACGGGGAAACGGGATTTCTATCGCTCAGGTACGATTCAGGAGCGGGCTGAAGAATTGAACGAGCTCATCAGAAATCCCGAAGTGAAATGCATCATGTCGACCATTGGCGGCACAAACTCCAATGCGCTCCTGCCATACATAGATTACGAAGCATTCGCCAGGAACCCTAAAGTCATGATCGGCTATTCGGATGCGACAGCGGTATTGTTGGCAATCTATGCAAAGACTGGAATCCCGACGTTTTACGGACCGGCCCTGGTTCCTTCTTTCGGTGAACACGAACCGTTTGTCGACCATACATATGATTACTTCTCGAAAATATTAATCGAAGAGCAAAAAATTCCGTTCGATGTTCCGTTGCCGCCTTACTGGTCGGACGAACCGGTGAACTGGGAAGTGAAAACCAAAGAGAAGGAACAAAGGAAGAATGATTGGCTTTGTGTGAATGAAGGCGTTGCGACCGGCAGATTGATGGGCGGAAACTTGAATACGATGACCGGGTTTTGGGGCAGCCCTTATATGCCTGAGATAGAAAATGGCGACATCCTGTTTCTGGAGGATTCCATTAAGTCTGCCTCGATTATAGAAAGAAGCTTCAACTTATTGAAGCTGAATGGTGTTTTTGACCGGGTAGCCGGAATCTTGTTGGGCAAGCACGAACTGTATGACGACGAAGGAAGCGGGCGGCAACCACATGAAATCCTGCTTGAAGTGTTGGGTGATTCGAATATCCCGATTCTCGCCGACTTCGACTGTGCCCATACGCATCCGATGCTGACGATGCCAATCGGGCGGACCGTCAAAATGGATGCCACGAATAAAAAAGTTCAGTTGATGGAACGGTGGGTCAATTAGATAAAAGAAATCATAAAAAACCGTTGAGCAAGTTCCAAACGAAAACTGGCATGGGAAAGGTGCGATTACGATCGAGACAAAGCTGATTATTTTACGGGGAAACTCGGGTAGCGGCAAAACCACGATAGCCAAAAGCCTGCAGGACCAATTCGGGGACGGCACGCTTTTAGTGTCGCAGGATATGGTGCGCCGGGACATGCTGAGCGTCCGCGACAGAAAAGGAAATCTTTCGCTGGAGCTCATTCGCCAGATTACCGAGTACGGCAAAGGGAAATGTGAGTTTGTTATTCTGGAAGGAATCTTGGTGAAAGAACGTTATGGGGAAATGCTGGAGGACTTGATCCGTTTTTACGGGGGCAATGCCAATGTGTATTATTTCGACTTGCCGTTTGAAAAAACAATCGAGCGTCATCAGTCGCGCCAAATTGCCGATGCATTCGGGGAAGAATCATTGCGGGCCTGGTGGCGACAAAAAGATTATCTCGGCACAGCGGGTGAAACGATGCTAACCGCAGAAATGACAGAGGAAGATATTCTGGATTTGATTTGCGATCAGGCAAAAAATTAAAAGTGAGGAATCCGTATGCGATTAATGATTACATTGATAATGGGTCTGTTATTCATTTTGTCAGGATGCAATACAGAAGAACCGCTGAGTGACAACACTTCGATCGCAAAAGACTATTTTGAAAACAGCGGTTACGACATAAAGTCAGTGATAAAAGAAGAATCCTTCACTCTTCAAGAAGCTGATTTATCAGATCCGGGATTCCAGCAAATTTTGACCGTCCAGGATTCAGATCTGACTTCCTATCTGGATAAAGAAATAGATATTGTGCAATTTGACGTTGAAGGGCATCCCTTGGAAAAGCGCTTTACTGAGATGACAACCATAGTTACCGTCTATCTCAATGAGGGCGAAGTGATCGGCGGCTGGTCTTTTCCGAATGATCCTCAAAATGCGATGG
>CAZGMW010000071.1:0-7521 GCA_964526895.1 uncultured Planococcus sp.
GCCTGCAAGGCCGGCTCTTTGCGACGAAGCTAGCGCAGCGATGCAGGAGCACAAATAAAAGATAGTGCTCCTGCAGTGCTACGCACTTCGTCGCAAAGGCATTAACCTCGCAGGCGTCGGCTAATGCCTTCGAAGCTGTTTTGCGTAATATCGGTTATCTTTTTTTCTTTCTCAACAAGCTGACGCTGCAATAAATTGCAGCGCCACTTGTTCTTTAACTCAGGATTCAGTTTTAAGATTTTATTTATTAAGCTTCACTGCCTTGCGTCAGTTCAACAGATAATTCACGTAATTTAAATTTCTGTATTTTGCCTGAAGCGGTCATTGGATATTCTTTGGTGAATTCAAAATAGCGCGGAATCTTATGGCGCGAAATTTTTCCGGTGCAGTAATCACGAAGCTCTTCCGCATCCAAACTCTCGCCATCTTTCAAGATGATCCATGCCATCAATTCTTCCCCGTATTTCGGATCCGGCACGCCTACCACCTGTACATCCTGGATAGCGTAATGACTATAAAGGAATTCCTCGATTTCACGAGGATAAATATTTTCGCCTCCCCGAATCACCATATCCTTGATCCGGCCTGTAATGGCAATATAGCCATCTTCATCTTCCATTGCGATATCGCCGGTATGCAGCCAGCCTTCGGAGTCGATTGCATTTCTTGTGGCTTCTTCGTTTTGGTAATAACCCTTCATAATATGGTAGCCGCGCGTGCACAATTCGCCGGGCACGCCCACGGGCACCGTTTCGCCGGTTGCAGGATCGATTATTTTCACTTCCACCTCAGCATGGGGTTTGCCGACAGTCGATACCCGCTTCTCGATCGCATCATCTGCCCGGGTTTGGGTGATGACCGGTGACGATTCCGTCTGGCCGTAAGCGATTGTTATTTCTGATGCTCCCATGTCACTGATCACTTTCTTCATTACTTCAATCGGACAAGGAGAACCGGCCATGATACCTGTACGGAGAGTTGAAGTATCGAACGACTCAAAGTCAGGATGGTTCAGCTCCGCAATAAACATCGTCGGCACACCGTGCAGTCCCGTACATTTCTCATCCTGCACCATTTGAAGTACCCGTTTTGGATCAAATTGTTCCGCGATGACCATTGTCGTCGAATGCGTAACTGCGGCCATCGTACCGAGCACACAGCCAAAACAATGGAAGAAAGGCACGGGGATGCATAAACGATCCCTTTCCGTCAGGTTCATCGTATCGCCGACCAATTTGCCGTTATTGACAACATTGCGATGCGTCAGCATCACGCCTTTCGGGAATCCCGTTGTCCCGGACGTATATTGGATATTGATGACATCATCCGCATCCATGGATCTAAACCGATCTTCCAGCTGTTCATCTGAAACCTGCTTGGCGAACGCTTCAAATTCGCTCCATGTAAAAATCCCGGGATAATTATTTTCGCTCATGACGATCACGCGTTTGAAATTCGGAAGCCTCTCGCTATGGACAGCACCCTTTTCTGCATCCTTGAGCTCAGGACAAACAGTATTTAAAATATCGATATAATTATTACCTTTAAATTCTTCTCCTAAAATTAAAGTAGTTGAATCGGATTGCTTCAATAAGTATTCCAGCTCACTCGACTGATAACTCGTATTGACAGTAACGAGAACCCCACCCATTTTACCGGTGGCAAATTGGCTCAATAGCCATTCACGCTTATTATCCGACCAAATAGCAACATGTTCTCCTTTTTCAATGCCGATGCCTATAAAAGCTTTGGCCAATCGATCTGTTTCTTCGTCAAATTCCTTATAGGTTTTCCGGATTCCATGCTCCGGATAGACATAAGCTTCAACTTCGGGATGAAGAGCGGCCTGTTCACGTACCATTTCCCCTACAGTCTGCTGTAAAATCGCCATTTCCATTCCCCCATATTGTAAACGTTCTCAATTCCCTTCTTATATTATCATAAAATTCCAAATTATTTAATCCTTAAAAAAGGAAATAATATTCCAATGGTCGATCCCCGTTAAACAGCTGTTGTCTCATTTATCAAATTCCATGATAAACTTATTTTATTATGAAACAAGAAAGGGATTACCAATGGAATTACAGGAAATGCATAAAAACCTAATGGAACGGCTTGAGCAGCAGAAACTTGTTTCTGCGACCATCAGCCAGCCTCGCCAAAAATCGAACGATTTGAAACGCATCAAAATAAAGCCTGTCGAAATCAAAAGCAGCTATCATATTCAATTCGAATACCAGCATGAACATGTGCTGAAGCATAAAAATATGACTGTGGAAGAAGCAGCCGTGGAACTGGAGAATTTATTCGCGGAGTTTCGTCAGGGGCTTTTTCAGTTTACCGAAGAAAAGGTCCAGCTCCAGCTTTCAAAGAAATTCAAAGTCAGCTGGAAAACCGAAGCAACTCAAAAAGTACAAGCAGAGCTCACGCATAACCGGAAGAAACAATATCTGCTGGAAGACGGAATCCCCTATCCATTTCTGGTGCGGCTTGGCGTACAGAATCCGGATGGCAGCGTGAAAAAGCAAAAGTACGATAAGTTTCGCCAGATCAACCGTTTTATCGAATTCATCGATGATTCTCTGGTCCACCTTCCGAAAGACCGGACCGTGCGTATTCTCGATTTCGGATCGGGGAAATCCTATCTGACTTTCGCGCTGTATCATTATCTGCGGGTGGAAAAAGGACTGGACTTGCGTGTAACCGGACTTGATCTAAAAAAAGAAGTGATCGCAGAATGCCAGGGAATCGCTGAAGACTTGAATTACGAGCAACTGGAGTTTCTCGTCGGTGACATCAATGATTATAACGAAGAATCCGCCGTCGACATGGTGGTGACGCTGCACGCCTGCGATATTGCAACAGACATGGCGCTGTCCCGGGCGGTAAAGTGGAACGCAAAAGTTATTCTGAGTGTTCCTTGCTGCCAAAGCGAATTGAATCATCAGATCGATTCGCCGGAACTTGGCATTATGCTTCAGCACGGTTTGATCAAAGAACGGTTCAGCGCCTTGGCGACTGATTCGATCCGTGCTGAATTACTGTCACTTGTTGGCTACGAAACCCAATTGATGGAGTTTATCGACATGGAACACACACCAAAAAACATTCTCATCCGCGCCTATAAGACCGGACGAAAGCCGGAATCGGGCCAATTGGAACGTTACCGCCAATTTACCGGCTTGTTGTCCGCAAAACCCTATCTTGAAAACGAATTGAAGGAGTTATTATGAAAAAAGTCCATATCATGAACGGCATCATTCTGGCTTTTTCCGTCATCCTGGTGCGTTATATTGACGTTCACGTCTACGATATGAATATCGTCATCAACCTGCTCATACTGGTTGCAATGATTTTCGCCCTGATGAAATTTGTCGAGCGCTTTCCGGCTCTCGACGCCACGGTCAGCAGAAAAACCGGCAACATCATCAATACGATTGTCGTCATTACCATATTCCTGGCGTTTTTCGTGTTGGAACTTTAACACGAAAAGCGACAGTGCCCGTTAAGCTCTGAAAGGCATAAGGCGAACCAGTGCAGCGGCCAAGGCCGCGTAGCTGGGTTGACTTATGAACCGAAGAGCTGGGCAACTGGAGTCTGGACAACACGAAAAGCGGAAACGGCCGCTTAGCTCCGACAGGCAAGAGATAGACCAAATGGAATTTGGGATGTCTCTTTGCGACGAAGCTAGCGCAGCGATGCAGGAGCATTTGGTTTTTGATGAACTTCCGAAGCGGCGTCCTTTGCCGCACAGGAAGGGCAGCTTAAGTCCGAGGAGTTGGCCGTTGGAGTCCGGACAACACGAAAAGCGACAGTGCCCGTTAAGCTCTGAAAGGCATAAGGCGAACCAGCGCAGCGGCCTTGGCCGCGTAGCTGGGTTGACTTATGAACCGAAGAGCTGGGCAACTGGAGTCTGGACAACACGAAAAGCGACAGAAGAAAAGAAGCATCTTCCCCGAACATGGGTGGATGCTTCTTTTCTGTTTAAGGCGAATTTTCGTTCGGTTTTTTGTTTGCCTGTTCTTCGATTACTTCCTTAATATATTCTTCGACCGACTTGAGCGTAAATTCAAGACCACTGGTTTTCAGGTTATTTTCCAGATAATCCAATTGGTGATCCTCCACTGCTTCAGACTGCAAATTCAAGGCATTATTGACATATAGCATGCCTTCGTTCGTTGCCATGGGGCTGTCCACTCCATCTTCCTTTTTGCGGGCTTCCGCTTTTTCGATGCCAAAAACCAATCCTTCATCTTCCAACTGCTTCACTGCAGCCCGGTATCGTTCTTCTCCTACCTCTTCAGAAAGCCGCTGATCAAGCTTTTTAATATCTTCCAGCGTAGCCCCTTTAAAATATTGAGCATAATAAGCAATCAAAATCTGCTCTTTATCCTGTAATTCTTTCATTGCAATTCCTCCCACATAAAACTGTTTACAAGTCTTTTCCCGCTTTCGACGGTGGTTAGACATTTATTTGGAATTCTGTTGTATTCTTCATTGTATCGGTGTACTATTAAATTAGTACAGTCCAACAAGGAGAGATAAGTATGAATCAATTGCGCGGGTTATTTATGAAGGATTGGACCATTATTAAAGGATATTTACTGTTGGCTTTACTGCTGAACGTTATTATTCCACTGGGTTCAGCCATGCTTTTCCAAATAGATTTTTTTGAAGGGCTTCTGGTATTTTCGGGTACAATGATGGCATTGCATGCGCTGCTGCCAATTGTTCTGCTCTCCATTCTTTTTACAAAAGAAATGGACCGTTCGGATGTATTTTTCCATTCCAGTGCATCGATCCATAAGATTAACGCCAGCAAGTTTGGCGCGGCGATTCTGGCTACAGCCATTTCACTGATTTGGATAAGCGCACTGACATTTGTGTTCCTGCTTTTTGCACCAAATGTGGCTGAAACGACAAACCTTCTTCCTTCCGGTGCCGCATTTGCAGCAGGTATTTTATTTTTCTCACTATTGATTACCGTCATCTACTATTGCTACCTGACCATATTTTATATAATGAAACCAAAAATCGGTGCTTTTGCTTATATTGTCAGTTTCGGATTGTTTATCTTCGGCCTGGAAATGTGGGACCGCATTATAGCAACAGATCTGTATACCGCCGCCACAGATTTTTGGGTCATCCGATTGAACGATTCTGAGCTTCTGACGAATATCGGACATGGTATGATGATGACTTTTGAAGATCAGTATACGCTACAAATCGGACAATTACTGGTGAGTACGCTGTTATTGGCTATTCTGTATCTGGTAGCGGCTTACTGGTTCGAGAAGAAAGTGAGGGCATGAAATGGGGCTCGATTTTGAAAAAGACAAACCGATTTACCAGCAGTTGATCGACCGCTTGTCTGGCGACATCATCCGGAACTATAGAAAACCCGGTGATAAACTTCCCTCTGTCCGGGAATATGCGATCGAAGTCGGTGTTAACGCCAATACCGTACAGCGTGTGTACAAGGAGATGGAAGCGATGGAACTCACAGAAACCCGGCGTGGCCAAGGTTCATTCATAACTGAAAATGAAGAGCGCTTGCAACTGCTCCGCGACAGTAAGAAAGAGGAATTGGTAAAATCGTTTATAGCCAATGTGGAAGCTTTCGGATTTTCAAAAGATGAAATTGTGGAACTCGTCAGGAGGGAAATAAAATGATTGAGTTGAATAACGTAAAAAAAACTTATGGATCCACCAAAGCATTGAACGGCATCAACTTAAGCCTAGAAACAGGAAGAATAATCGGTATCGCCGGCGAAAACGGAAGCGGGAAATCGACTTTGCTGAAAGCGATTGCCGGCGTCAGCAATATCAATAGCGGTTCTGTGCGGATTGACGGGAAACCAGTGTCCCGGAGAGATGCTGAAAAGATCGCCTATCTCCCCGATGCCGATTTGTTCTATTCTTATTTTACAGTCGGGCAATTATTCTCCTATTACAAGAGTCAGTTCGCCGATTTTAATGAAATCAAGGCGAAGGAAGTATTGGATTTCCTGGAAGTGCCGCTTTCTTCGAAAATGAAAAATCTTTCGAAAGGTATGCGCAGCCGGGCAAAAATGGCTGCAACTTTAGGACGTGAAAGCCGTTATTATTTAATGGATGAACCATTCTCGGGACTCGATCCGATGGTACGGAGCGATTTGATCAAAGGATTGATCCGGTTCACGGATCTCGAGCGCCAAACATTGATCCTCTCCACGCATGAAATCCGCGAAGTGGAAATTCTGCTGGATGAATTGGTCCTATTGAAAAACGGTCAGGTTTTGGCACACAGGCATTTGGACGAAATCCGCGATGAAATGGGCATGGATATGGTGGAATGGATGACAAATCTGACGAAAGCAGGTGCGGCAGGATGAGTGAACAGGCATTAGTGCAGATTAAAAATCTGTCAAAGACAATCGGCAACAAGAAGATCATCAAGAACTTGAATCTCGATTTATACAAAGGCCAGATCACCGGATTTCTGGGACCGAACGGAGCCGGTAAAACGACGACGATCCGGATGATGGTCGGTCTGATGAAGCCTTCTGAAGGCGATGTGCTGATCGATGGGAAATCGGTGAAGCACAGTTTCGAAGAAAGCATCGAAAAAGTGGGCGTAATCGTTGAGAACCCGGAAATGTATAAATACATGTCGGGTTACAAGAATCTGCTCCATTTTTCGCGAATGCACAAAGGCATTTCGAAAAAACGGATTGATGAAGTGATTCTGCAGGTCGGCATGAAAAACCGCATCAATGAAAAAGTCGGTTCGTATTCACTCGGCATGCGGCAGCGCCTCGGTTTGGCGCAGGCCCTCCTTCATGACCCGAAATTCCTGATTCTTGACGAACCAACGAATGGGTTGGATCCTGCTGGCATCCGTGAATTCCGGCTTTATTTGCAGAAGATTGCCCGTGAGAACGGCGTAGCTGTTTTCGTTTCCAGCCATCTATTATCGGAAATCGAGTTATTATGCGACCGGATCGCCATAATCCAAAATGGTGAATTGATCGATATCAAAAACGTCAAAGAACTTCAGCAATCCCGTTTTCTTTTCAAAGTCGAACCTCTTGAAGCGGCTGAAGAAATTTTAGCAGGAATCGGCTTCCCGGTTTCTTCGCACGATGAGGGGCTTCTGGTCGAAACGGAAGCGGAACACGTTCCGGGTGCTGTTAAAATATTGGTCAACGCGAATATCTCTATTTTCGCCATTCAACCTTTTAAAGCGACTTTGGAAGATCAATTCCTCGAAATGACAGGAGGTGGAGACATTGCTCAAGCTCACACAAAATGAATGGATGAAATTATGGAGCCGCAAGTCTTCCTGGATCATGATCATTCTATTGGCCCTCCTCCTGTTGGCTTCTGCCGCCATCACAAAATGGATCGGTAATACGATGGATATGGATACTACGGAAACTTGGGAACAGGTTGAAGCCAGCCAAATGGCCTCTAACTTAATCGAGTTGGAATTTTATGATAATATAAGAAGGGAATTGAGAACGTTTACAATATGGGGGA
>CAZGMW010000072.1:0-7520 GCA_964526895.1 uncultured Planococcus sp.
TTGAGATAACCCGTAATCACTGATTCCATAGACGATCCCGAAATTGACCGCTTTAGCGGCACGGCGCATATCACCCGTGACTTCTTCCAACGGAACATGAAAAACATCTGCCGCTGTAGCGGTGTGAATATCCTGATCGTCTTTAAATGCCTGGACCAGCCGTTCGTCTTCCGACATATGTGCAAGTACGCGCAATTCAATCTGTGAATAATCGGCTGCCACCATTACCCAGTCGGGTTCAGATGGAACAAATGCCTTTCTGATTTTACGCCCTTCTTCAAGCCGCACGGGAATGTTCTGCAGATTCGGATTCGTCGAGCTCAAGCGGCCCGTTGTAGTCAGAGCCTGCTGGAAACGGGTATGGATTTTGCCGTCATCATGGATTTCCTTCAATAAACCTTCGATATAAGTGGAAAGAAGTTTGCCGAGCTGTCGGTACAGCAGGATATGTGAAATGATCTCGTGCTGCCCCTCCAGTTTTTCCAGTACATCAGCGGCAGTCGAATAACCGGTTTTGGTTTTCTTTAAAGCAGGCAGTCCTAATTTTTCAAAAAGAATTACACCCAATTGTTTTGGAGAGTTGATATTGAATTCTTGTCCCGCTAGGCTATAAATCTCAGATTCAATCGTTTTCAATTTCGCAGCCAATTCTTTACCCATATCCGATAATTGTGCCCGGTCCACTTTAACGCCAAGCGATTCCATTTTACCCAGTACGGTAGCAAGCGGCAGTTCCAATTTATCATAGAGATCAAATTGCTGATTCTCTTCCAGTTTTTTAATGATGATATCCCGCACTTTCCAAATCGCACGCGCTTTTCTGGCAATGTGCTCATTCAAGATGTCATCTTCCGGCACTTTCTTCTTAGCACCTTTTCCGTAAACCTGTTCGTTTGTCGATACAGCTGTATAGCCGTATTCCAAAACAATATTAGCCATATCCGTATATGTCAAAGAAGGGTTGACGATGTAAGCTCCCAGCATCAAATCGAAATCGACACCGTCAAGTTCAATCTCACTCCGCAGAAATGCGGCAGTCGATGCTTTTGAATCGGACATGTATTTTTTCTTTGCTGGGTCCGCCAACCATGCCTTGAAAGCTTCCGACCCTTTTGCCACATCCATCGGGATTACATAGGTGTCGATTTCATCAGACAAAGCCACACCAAGCAGATCGCAGGTATGGTAATGCTCATCATACATTTCCAGATGCACTGCCATTTCATCTTTCAGAATCGACGGGTCGACTTCTGTTGCAACCGTATATTTCAATTCCTCTTTGACAGTCTCTTCAGCCGTATAATCCATTTTCTCCAATAAAGATTTAAAAGCCAATTCGTTCCATATTCGGATTAATTCATCCTGATCTGGACCTTCATAACCCAATTCTTCGATTTTCACTTCAACGGGTGCCTGACGTTCAATCGTAGCCAGCTTCTTGCTGATATACGCTAAGTCTTCATTGGCCACCAGTTTTTCTTTCATCTTGCCTTTTTTGCTGGTCAATCGCTTCATATACACCTTCGACTGAACCGTGGGCTGCAAGCAATTTTAGCGCGGTCTTTTCACCGACGCCTGGAACACCCGGTATATTATCGGATGAATCACCCATTAAGCCTTTCATGTCAATAATCTGTAAAGGCGTCAAGCCATACTTTTCTTTGATATGGTCGACGGTATACTTTTCAATATCAGTGATTCCTTTACGCGTGATATAGACCGTCGTGGTAGGAGACGCTAATTGGGTTAAATCCTTGTCTCCGGATATAACGACCACTTCATCGCCCTGCTGTTCCGCTTCCAGGCTCAATGTACCGATAATATCGTCCGCCTCGTAATTTGGCAGCTCATATTGTTTAATGCGATAAGCATCAATCAGCTTACGCAGATAAGGAAATTGTTCGGATAATTCGGGTGGCGTCTTTTGGCGGCCACCCTTGTATTCACTGAATGTCTCATGCCGAAAAGTTGTTTTGCCCGCATCAAAAGCAACCATCATATGGGTGGGCTTTTCCTCATCCAGAATTCGTTGGAGCATCATCGTGAAACCATATACAGCATTCGTATGGATGCCATTTTCATTTGTCAGCAGCGGCAGCGCAAAAAACGCGCGATACGCCAAGCTATTGCCGTCCAGTAAAAGTATTTTCTTAGCCACAAAATTACCCCTTTCAATAAAAAACCGTCATTCCCTTTATTTTACCACGCGGGCAAAAAGAAGAGAAATGACGGGCCGGTTTATTCCATTATCCCCGAGAGGACACTTGCATAAGGTGAATCTGACGGCAGGATGATGACTGTATCCTCACCTATTGTTTTTGTATAGGACTGAAGTGAACGATATAATTGATAGAATTCAGGGTCTTTTGAAAATGACTCATTGTAGATCTTAGCTGCCTGCGATTCCCCTTCTGCTTGTATCAGCGCGGCTTCCTTGCGGGCTGTTGCGATTACTTCCTGCGCTTCCCGGTCTGCCTGGGCTTCTATTTCACGCTTTTTGGCATCGCCCTGCGATAAATAATCCTGCGCTGTGGAATCCCGCTCAGAAATCATCCTGATATAAACAGACTGCTCGTTTTCTTCCGGAAGATCTGTCCGTTTCATACGGACATCCACTACCCGGATCCCGTAATTGTCTTTTGCCAGAAGCTCGTTGACTTTTTCCGTGACGTTGTCGTTCAAACTGCCTCTGGAAGAATTTTCATCATTGATGATCTCTTCATATTCCAATTGCCCGAGCTCCGTACGGATTACCGAATAGATAAACTCTTCCATACGGGATTCCGCATTGACGATCGTTGCCGCATTTGTAATCAGCGCACGCGGGTCCACAACCTGCCAAACGGCATAATTGTCGATGATGATCCTTTTCTTGTCCCGCGTATTGATCTCCGCTTCCGACACATCATAAATCATCTGATGTTTTGGAAGAGTCGTAAGGCTTTGGATGAAAGGAATCTTCACATGAAGCCCCGGTTCTTCAATTATTTCGACGACTTCACCAAATTGACGTACGACCCGGTACTCGCTTTCCTTAACGACATATACATTGGTCAACAGAATAAGAAACGCAATGAACGCAAACGACAAACCCAAGATCAGTTTCCAATACTTTTTGAAATTGATGGGATCTTTTGGCTCTTTTTTCGGCTTGGAAGGTTTATAAACGTCAAATTTGCTGGTTTCTTTCTCTGGTTTATTCGTTTCCATCCGTATCGCCTCCCGTCTCAGTTTCTGCAGCCGGCGGCAATACAGTTTGCCCAGCTCCCAATGGCAGATATTTCATCGTACCGCCTTCATCATTCATGATATACAGTTTTGCATTCGGCAATACGGTTTCAAGTGTTTCAAGAATCAAACGCTGCCTTGTGACTTCCGGATTCGCTTTGTATTCCGTGAATAATTTATCGAATACCGCAACATCGCCTCTCGCCTGTTCCACTCTCGCCACTTTCTGCCCTTCTGCGCGGGAATTGATAGCCGCTTTTTCTCCAAGCGCTTCATTGCGCTTTTGATTTTCATATTTCTCGGCTTCATTGATTTTCGTATTCATCGTTTCACGTGCATCCGTTACATTAGTGAATGCAGCACGCACTTCTTCGTTCGGCAATTCAACATCCTGTAATTTCACTGCCAGGACGGAAATGCCTATATCGTATTTTTCAATTAAAGAGGCGAGCAGGTCCCGCGTATCCGCTTCGATTTCCGCTTTTCCTGAAGTTAATGCATCGTCGATCAAGGAACTGCCGATGATCGAACGAATCGACGCTGATGTTGCGTCATGCAGCATTTCTTCAGGTTCCTCAGCATTGAACAAGTATTTCTTTGGATCGGTGATTTTCCACTGGACAACCAAATCTGTCAGCACGATGTATTCATCGCCCGTTATCATTTTTGTTTCTTTATCAAAAGAAACAATCTCGCCATCTTCATCCTGGCTGTAGCCGAATTGAAGACTGTATGTTTCTTTTGAAAGCACTTCTGCCCGTTGGATCGGCCAAGGCATTTTAAAATGCAGCCCCGGTTCAACAATGGTTTCATTGGCTACGCCGAATGTAATGATAACGGCTTGTTCGGATTCATCCACTGTGTACCAGGATGTAAATACCGCTACAAGAAGCAGAATCCCAATGACTGAAAGTCCGATAATCGACAGAACTTTTTTTGTTGTCATAAATTTTCCTCCCTTTTTATGTATAGTAAATATACGGAAAAAGAAAAGAATGGTTTCATAAAAAAAAGAAAAAGGACCTCGTGGAAAGTCCTTTTTCTTCATTGGTGTTGAAAGGGGGTTCTATTAGAAGATACCACCTGATTGTGAAGACAGTATTAATGGCATGTAAATATTTATGTTTTTCATGCCTTTTCATTCGGCTAGCGGCAAGTAGAGGGTGAAGATGCTTCCTTTACCCGGTGTGCTGCGCACTTCGATTTTACCATGATGCGCTTCAACCAAATGCTTGACGATGGACAAGCCAAGTCCAGTTCCTCCCGAGTTCCGGCTTCTTGCCTTATCCACCCGGTAGAATCGTTCGAAAAGCCGGTTGATTTCTGAAGGGGCGATTCCAATCCCTTCATCTTCGATTTCAATTATTGCTTGATTGCCTGCTCCTTTTAACCTGACTCTTATGGTTTTTTCAGCAGCTGAATATGTAATGGCATTGACCAGTAAATTCATCATTATTTGGATGAGTCGATTGGCGTCACCCGCTACCCAGACTTCTTCAAGCGAAGTTTCGATGAGCATATTTTTTTCTTCAATGCCCGGTTGGACCATATCGATTGCATACTCAACCACAGCTTTCATATCAGTAGGTTGTGCATCCACTTCAAATCCACTTTGCTCGACTCTGGACAACTCCAGCAACTCCTCGATCAATTTTTCCAGCCGATTGGTTTCAATCTGGATAATCTCAAGAAAAGATAATAAAGATGATTCATCTTTATATGCCCCATCAATCAAAGTTTCTGAAAATCCTTTGATGGATGTTACCGGTGTGCGCAATTCATGCGAAACGTTAGCTACAAAATCTTTCCGGATCTGTTCGAGGCGTTTCAATTCGGATATATCATGAAGCACAATAACTATTCCGAGCCATTGTTCATGGTTTCCGATTACAGGAGCACCGTAAACTTCCAGAGCCCTGGTGTTGATGCCGGATTGATATTGCAATTGCTCCCTTGCCGGTGTCTCAGTCATAAAAACTTTTTCAATAAAGCTGGCGAGTGTTTCAGGAATCGGAAGTTCTCCGTAGAACTTACCGGTTAAATCTTTGCCGCTCAATTCAAATTCTTTTTCGAAATATTTATTGGACAGAGAGATTTTAGCCTGTCGGTCAATCATGATCAATCCGCTGCCCATGGTTTCAATCAGCGTTTTCAGACGCTCCTGTTCCATTTCGCGGACAGCTGTGATTTCCTGTAAATTACGGGCCAGGACGTTGATTGTTGAACTTAAGGGAGCAGATCTGATTTCCAGATCTTCATAAGCTCTTGCCCGGTAATTTCCTTTAACCAATTCCAGTGCTGTATCAGTAACATTCTCAATAGGTGCAATATGAATCTTTATAATCCGGTATCCAATTGCCGCGGAAATGATAAAAGCAGCTAAGAAGACGAGTGCGAGTATAAGCCAGAAATCGGGTCCACTTTCCATTTCTTGAAAGAAAGGAAGAATCTGTATTACGACTATATAAAGGCTGACCAATAGAGTTCCTAGCCAAAAAAGAAGATTGCCCAGCAATCGACTCCGAAAAGGCTTCATATCACTTTTGGCTCCTCGAATTTATAGCCAAGCCCCCGGATGGTCTTGATGAAAACGGGTTTTCGGCTGTTGTCTTCGATTTTATCCCGCAAATGGCTGATATGGACATCCACTATTCGGGTATCGCCTGCAAAATCATATTTCCAAACAGCACTCAATAATTGGTCACGGGTGAGTACCCTGTTTTTGTTTTCCATTAGGTAGACCAGCAGTTCAAACTCTTTTGGCGTGAATTCCAATTGTTCATCATTCATGAAAGCTTCATAACGTTCCGGATAAACTTTGAGGTCCCCTAACTTCAATTCGGCAGAAGATGAATCTTCCCTTTGGACTTTAGCACCTTCAGATCTGCGAAGAACGGCTTTAATCCTTGCCACCACTTCTCTTGGGCTAAAAGGTTTAGTCATGTAGTCATCTGCCCCCAGTTCAAGCCCCAGCACTTTATCAAATTCATCATCTTTGGCGGTAAGCATGATGATGGGTGTGCTTATTTTCTGAAGACGTAATTCTTTGCAGATTTCCACCCCGTCCATAGTAGGAAGCATAAGATCCAGCACAATCAAAGAAGGTGATTCATTTAAAGCCAGTTCAAATCCTTCTTTTCCATCATTCGCGATAATGGTTTGATAGCCGGCTTGCGTCAAATTATAAGATAATAACGTAGCGATGGACTGCTCGTCTTCAATGATTAAAATTTTCTTCTGCATTTTACAGCCTCCACATCCAGTTTGGAACCCCCATTCCAAACCCTTCTAGAAATTATTCATTGCTTCTGTAGTCAGCTGATTTGTCACTTGCGGCGGATTTGCCACAAGCTGGCCTTCCAGCACCACTTCACCATTTTCGTTCGTCGCTTCAACGCGCACAGTCACTTCATTGGAAGCTACATTAACATCGATGACTTCCAGCAGAAAATCGACAGTTGCATAGTGATAGACAGGCTTTCTGAACTTCAGATGCTGTTCAGTGATATAAGAACCTGGTCCAGGTAAATATTTTGACACTGCTGAAGTGATGATTCCTGTCAGCATAGCAGTTGGAACCACAGGTTTTTCAAATTTCGTCTGTGAAGCAAAATCATGCTGAATATAAAGCGGATTCCCATCATTCGTAAGTCCCAAATACAAGAGAAGGTCTTTGTCCTCGATGTTTTCGGTTAACTTGAGTTTCTCGCCAGTCGCCATATCTTCAATTTTGCGGCCTAACTTCCGTTTCTTTCCCAGCAACATTAAAATCCCTCCTATTGTCTTTATATTTTAATCATATCAATTAAGCACTGAAAAGCAAATCGCGCGCTGAAAAACAGCTGATGTTCCAGGTTTAAAACTCCATAAAAAAAGAAGGACAGAAAGAACTGCCCGTCTTAAAGTATTCAAGCTAAAATTTTCATTACCGCTCTTACCGAGTCGGCCGATTTGTCCAATAAAGTTTTTTCTTCCTCATTCAAATCGATTTCAAGTATTTTTTCTATTCCTCCAGCTCCCAGAATCGTCGGAACACCCAAATAAATACCGTCCATTCCATACTCGCCTTCATCGCGCAGGAATTGAATCTTTCAGTCAAAGACATCAGTGGTTTTGTGCTTGGCGGCCATGGAGACGACATGGTGCCGCTTGTGCGCTATTCTTATGCGGGAGGCATTCCGCTGGAAACTTTGATCTCCAAAGAGCGGCTGGATGAAATTGTGGACCGGACACGAAAAGGTGGAGCGGAGATTGTCAATCTTCTCGGGAACGGTTCCGCGTATTACGCTCCT
>CAZGMW010000073.1:0-7434 GCA_964526895.1 uncultured Planococcus sp.
ATTCACAATGAGTCTTTTAATATTACCGGTTATTATAGTAGCATCACAGGAAGCGATCCGTTCAGTACCGGGAGAATTGCGTGACGCATCATATGGAATGGGTGCCACAAAATGGCAGACGATCGTTCGCATCATTCTGCCTGCTGCCGTTCCAGGAATATTGACTGGAAGTATTCTGTCATTATCTCGGGCTATCGGTGAAACAGCGCCATTGATCGTTGTAGGTGTGCCGGTTATAATCCAGTTCCTTCCAGAAGGAGTCATGGATACATTCACCGCATTGCCGATGCAAATTTATGATTGGTCAAGCCGCCCGCAGCCGGAATTCCAACAGGTTGCTGCAGCCGGTATTATTGTTTTGATGACAGTACTGTTATTAATGAATTCAGTGGCAGTAATAATACGAAATAAATTCGAAAAACGCTATTAGAGTGGAAGGGGTTCTACGATGTCAATAACAAACACGATAGATAATAAAAGTAAAACAACAGCTCTTGAAGAGGATATTAAAGTATCTTCCCAATCACGTTCTGTTTATGATACAAAACAGCTCAATCTTTGGTACGGAGCGAACCATGCGCTGAAAAATATTGAACTGGATATTAAAGAAAATGAAGTTACCGCCATCATCGGGCCTTCTGGCTGTGGAAAATCGACGTACCTGAAAACTTTGAACCGCATGGTTGAACTAGTGCCGGACGTCAAAACTTCTGGGGAGATCCTTTACAGAGGGCGCAATATTTTCGATAAAGATTATAGTGTGGAAGAACTGCGCACACGGGTAGGAATGGTGTTCCAAAAGCCGAATCCGTTCCCGAAATCCATTTATGACAATATCGCATATGGACCGCGTATCCATGGGATTAAGAATAAGAAAATTCTAGATGAAATCGTGGAAAAAAGCCTTCGTGGAGCTGCCATATGGGATGAAGTCAAAGACCGTTTGACTGAGAACGCCTATAGTATTTCAGGCGGACAGCAGCAGCGGATCTGTATTGCGCGTGCACTGGCGATTGAACCGGATGTCATCCTGATGGATGAACCTACTTCAGCGCTCGATCCGATTTCGACGCTCAAAATTGAAGAACTGGTCCAGGAATTGAAAAAGGACTACAGCATCATCATTGTGACGCACAATATGCAGCAGGCTGCCCGCATTTCTGATAAGACTGCGTTTTTCCTCAATGGTGAAGTGATCGAATACGATAAGACCGATACAATTTTCTCCAATCCATTAGATAAACGCACAGAAGATTACATTTCCGGCAGGTTCGGCTAAGAAAGGGAGCGTTCCATTTTGTCAGTACGTGAAAAGTTTGATACAGAATTGCATTTTTCCCAGGATCAACTCATCCAATTGAGTACCATGGCTGTTGAAGCACTCAGCAAATCAGTCAGGGCATTATTGAATCATGATATTGATGCAGCCCTCGAAGTAATCGAGGATGACGTTAAGATTAACCGGCTAGAAGAGGAAATCAACGACCGCGTTATTTTATTGATTGCCAAACAATCTCCAGTTGCAACTGACTTACGGAGATTGATCGTCATCATCAAAGTGGCAACAGATATGGAACGCGTTGGAGACTATGCAGTAAATATCGCAAAAGAAACAATTCGTCTTGGAAAAGAAGAACATTTGGCGCCGATTGTCCAGATTGAAAAGATGCATAAACTCGCAACAACCATGTTGATGCAGGTGATTGATGCTTTTGTGGAAGAGGATGTGACCAAGGCAAAAGAAATAGCGGAACTTGATGACCAGGTGGATGACTTATATGGCCAAGTTCTCACGCAATTGATGCTTGCCGGAAGCGAAGATCCCGGCAAAATCAGCCAGATCACTCAGCTTGCTTTTATTGGACGCTATATGGAACGGTCAGCGGACCATGCCACAAATATTGCTGAACAATTATTCTACCTCGTACGCGGAAGGCATTATGATCTGAATAAATAAGATCCAACCGGCGGGAATCTCTCCGTCGGTTATTTTTATGGCTGCAAATTCTTTGATAGAGATGCAAATTTTTCTGGATTTTATCAGTAGACTTTATGGCGATATATGCTATAATAATTAAGTCGTATAGATCTTGCTTATTTAAAAATGATCTTTGAAAGAATTAGGAGGGAAACCGATGCGTGTTAACATCACTTTAGCTTGTACAGAATGTAGCGAACGTAACTACAGCACTGTTAAAAATAAGCGCAACAACCCTGAGCGTCTTGAAATGAAAAAATATTGCTCACGTGAACGAAAAATGACTTTACACCGTGAAACGAAGTAATGAATGGACCGCCAAAACCCCTGGGTTTTGGCTTTTTTTTTTAAAAGGAGAGTCTTTTATGGAAAAATCTAAGCAGCGCAAAGAAATGATCAAGAAGTTGCAGGCTATGGATCTGGAGCTATATCGGGGGAAATCCGATGCAATTATTGAAACTTTGATGAGCCATAAGGAATTTAAACAGGCCGATACTATCGGAGTCACCATATCCGCCTTTCCGGAAGTTGATACCCGCCTGCTTATCGAAGCTTGCTGGCAGGCTGGTAAAACGATAGCCGTACCGAGATGTGATTCACATTCCCGGACGATGACTTTTCATGTAATCAAGGATTTCGATCAGTTGGAAACAGTCTATATGAAACTGATGGAGCCGATTGTTGAGAAAACGGTAAAAGTGGAGCCTGAAGAATTGGATTTATTGATTGTGCCGGGTGTTGTCTTCGCGCGAGATGGCTATCGCATCGGCTTTGGCGGCGGCTATTATGACCGCTACTTAGCCGGGTATGACGGTATGACGATTTCGCTCGCTTTTTCCATCCAGCTGGTGGATTCAGTACCGGTTGAAGCACATGATATAGCAGTGCACCATATATGCACAGAAATGGGCTGCTGCGATACCGGGAAGGAAAAGACATGAATAGCTTATATGATGTAATGCAGCTGCTGAAGAGATATGGAACAATTATTTATACCGCCGACCGTAAAGCAGATCATTATTGAATCATGATATTGATGCAGCCCTCGAAGTAATCGAGGATGACGTTAAGATTAACCGGCTAGAAGAGGAAATCAACGACCGCGTTATTTTATTGATTGCCAAACAATCTCCAGTTGCAACTGACTTACGGAGATTGATCGTCATCATCAAAGTGGCAACAGATATGGAACGCGTTGGAGACTATGCAGTAAATATCGCAAAAGAAACAATTCGTCTTGGAAAAGAAGAACATTTGGCGCCGATTGTCCAGATTGAAAAGATGCATAAACTCGCAACAACCATGTTGATGCAGGTGATTGATGCTTTTGTGGAAGAGGATGTGACCAAGGCAAAAGAAATAGCGGAACTTGATGACCAGGTGGATGACTTATATGGCCAAGTTCTCACGCAATTGATGCTTGCCGGAAGCGAAGATCCCGGCAAAATCAGCCAGATCACTCAGCTTGCTTTTATTGGACGCTATATGGAACGGTCAGCGGACCATGCCACAAATATTGCTGAACAATTATTCTACCTCGTACGCGGAAGGCATTATGATCTGAATAAATAAGATCCAACCGGCGGGAATCTCTCCGTCGGTTATTTTTATGGCTGCAAATTCTTTGATAGAGATGCAAATTTTTCTGGATTTTATCAGTAGACTTTATGGCGATATATGCTATAATAATTAAGTCGTATAGATCTTGCTTATTTAAAAATGATCTTTGAAAGAATTAGGAGGGAAACCGATGCGTGTTAACATCACTTTAGCTTGTACAGAATGTAGCGAACGTAACTACAGCACTGTTAAAAATAAGCGCAACAACCCTGAGCGTCTTGAAATGAAAAAATATTGCTCACGTGAACGAAAAATGACTTTACACCGTGAAACGAAGTAATGAATGGACCGCCAAAACCCCTGGGTTTTGGCTTTTTTTTTTAAAAGGAGAGTCTTTTATGGAAAAATCTAAGCAGCGCAAAGAAATGATCAAGAAGTTGCAGGCTATGGATCTGGAGCTATATCGGGGGAAATCCGATGCAATTATTGAAACTTTGATGAGCCATAAGGAATTTAAACAGGCCGATACTATCGGAGTCACCATATCCGCCTTTCCGGAAGTTGATACCCGCCTGCTTATCGAAGCTTGCTGGCAGGCTGGTAAAACGATAGCCGTACCGAGATGTGATTCACATTCCCGGACGATGACTTTTCATGTAATCAAGGATTTCGATCAGTTGGAAACAGTCTATATGAAACTGATGGAGCCGATTGTTGAGAAAACGGTAAAAGTGGAGCCTGAAGAATTGGATTTATTGATTGTGCCGGGTGTTGTCTTCGCGCGAGATGGCTATCGCATCGGCTTTGGCGGCGGCTATTATGACCGCTACTTAGCCGGGTATGACGGTATGACGATTTCGCTCGCTTTTTCCATCCAGCTGGTGGATTCAGTACCGGTTGAAGCACATGATATAGCAGTGCACCATATATGCACAGAAATGGGCTGCTGCGATACCGGGAAGGAAAAGACATGAATAGCTTATATGATGTAATGCAGCTGCTGAAGAGATATGGAACAATTATTTATACCGCCGACCGTAAAGCAGATCTGCACTTAATGGAAGAGGAAATCAGGGAACTGTATCGTCTTCAGTTCATCACTGCAAAAGAATTTTCTTCAGCATTATTGATTCTTCGAAGCCAGCAATCAAAAAAATAAAACTGATTTCTTTTTTTGAAACTTTTTCGTGTTTCAACCGTCTAATATAAGGGTAAACAAATATGTTGATACTTTATCTAGACTCTGTTAATATTTTACAAACGATATTTTTAATAATTTCAAGAGAAATGGAATTGATATGAATGGTTAAAATGTTTCAAAAGGAGGATGTATTGGATGCTGAAAAGAGAATGGCCTAAACATTCCATCCTTGCAATTGCAATCATTGCAACTTGGCTAAAAACGTATGTAGTCTATAAAACTGCGTTTTCGATCACCATCGATAACGCCTTGCAGGAATTCATCTTATTTATCAATCCTTTGAGCCTGCTGTTGTTTTTGTATGGAGTAGTGTTATTTTTCAAGAGTGATAAAGCTAAGAACCGCTATTTATTGGCAATGACATTGGTAACATCGCTTATTTTATACGGAAATGTTGCTTTCTATCGTTTTTTCAGCGATTTCATCACTTTGCCGCTGCTGTTTCAAACACAGAATTTCGGGGATCTGAAATCCAGTGCGGCAGCCAGCATTTTCTGGACAGATATTTTTTACTTCTCTGATTTCCTGATTGTATTGCTCGCCATTAAAGTGCTGCAGACAGTGAAAGTGGACGGAAAAAATTCTTCGGCTCAAAGAAAAGCTTATTTCATTCTTTCAGCTGCGTTGATGTTCTTTAATCTTGGTTTGGCCGAAGCAGAGCGTCCACAGCTTTTAACGCGGAGTTTCGATCGTGAAATGCTGGTTAAAAACATCGGAATGTATAATTATCATATTTACGATATATACGTCCAATCTAAATCGCAGGCACAACGGGCTTTGGCAAATGGCTCGGAATTGGTTGAAGTGACCAACTATGTAAATTCGACACAAGCGGAGCCTTCAGCGGAAATGTTCGGGGTTGCCAAAGACCGCAACTTGATTGTAGTAACGCTTGAATCTTTGCAGACTTTTGTGTTAAACAATGAAATGAATGGAGAGACCATCACGCCGTTTATGAATGAGTTGACGAAAGATGAGGATACAATATATTTCCCGAATTTCTATCACCAAACCGGACTCGGAAAAACGTCCGACTCGGAATTCATTCTGGAAAACTCTCTCTATCCGCGTGGAGGCAGTGCTGTTTTCTTTACACACAGCGGGAACACCTACAATTCCATGGCGGAGAACCTTGGAGAGAACGGTTATTTCACAAATGTCCAACACGCCAATACGGGCAGTTTCTGGAATCGGGATATCATGTACAATGCATTTGAAATTGATGAATTCCAGGATGTAGAGAGCTTTACGATTGGTGAAGGAGAATCGGTGAACTGGGGTATGAAAGATATTCCTTTCATGGAGCAATCAGTGGAGCATATGACTGAAATGCCGCAGCCGTTTTACAGCCGTCTTTTGACTTTAACCAATCACCATCCATTCTATCTGGATGAAGAAGATAAATTCATCTCTGAATTCGATTCCAATTCTGGCACATTGAACCGTTATTTCCAGACAGCTAGATATTTGGATGAAGCTGTCAAGACTTTATTCGATGAATTGAAAGCAAAAGGCTTATATGAGAATTCAGTAATCGTCATGTATGGTGACCATTACGGTATTTCGGAAAATCATAATGCTGCCATGTCACAATATCTAGGCAAGGAAATTACCCCTTATGAAACAGCTCAATTGCAGAAAGTTCCTTTCTTTGTGCATATTCCTGGATCGGGTAAAGGCCATGTCAATGAAGAGATTGGCGGGCAAATAGATATGCGTCCTACAATCATGAATCTTCTTGGAGTTGAATCCAAAGATGATATCCAATTTGGTGACGATCTGTTCTCTGAAGAGCATGATGAGTTTACAGTGTTCCGTGATGGCCGATTCATTACAGGAGAAAATGTATATGCCGGTGGTGTCTGTTACGACCTTGAAACAGGTGAAGTTGATGACACGGCGGGATGCGAACCTTTCGTTGATCGTGCTATGGAACAGCTGAATTATTCAGAAGCGATTATCAATGGTGATCTTCTGAGATTCTATGATGAAGAAACAGGTGAACTCCTTGCGGACGAAGCTTTAGAAGAATTGGAAAAAGTGGAATAAAAAAATCGGGCCCATCGTGGGTCCGATTTTTTTCATTCTTATTGGTTCTATTGTAAACAAAAAAGCTGCCGCATTAAAATGCAACAGCTTTTCCTGTATTAATGTAATCCTGGCGGGAAGCCCTGAGTGATTGCAGTGGCTACTGCAAAACCTCCAAAAATGGCAAAAGTTCCGAAATTAAATAAAAATCCTAATACTTCTTTGTTTTTAAATGTTTGGACAGTACCTACTGCTGCCAAAATAGCAGTGAGTCCAAAAATGATTACTATCAGCCATCCTGATTCCATATATATGACGCTCCCTTCAACATTAACAGCCAGTGCCGTTGTGTTCATTACTATTGTAATGAATTTGCGAGTGTTTGTCGAGCGTGAAAAATGTCATTCTATTGAACATTCAATAGAAATTGCCGCATGTTATAATCAAATTGAGGTGAGTAAGATGTTGAAAATAGAACAGATTGAACTCGGACCAATCCAGACAAATTGTTATATTGTCTCAAATGATCAAAAGCAATGTCTGATTTTTGATCCGGGCGAAGAAGCAACAAGAGTGAAGGAACTGTTAAAAAAACGCATGATGAAACCATTGGCGATTCTATTGACCCATGCACATTTTGATCATATAGGTGCGGTTGACGAGCTAC
>CAZGMW010000074.1:0-7412 GCA_964526895.1 uncultured Planococcus sp.
GATATTTCTTTTTTCCACGTCGTATGATAGCAAATGCATCTTCGAGACGATCTTTTTCATCTATGACATATTCAAGGTCTGTCACTTTTTCACCGTTGACAGAAATCGCTCCATTTGTGATGTCTTCTCTTGCTTGTCTCTTGGACGGAGAAATACCGGCTTCAACAACTAAGTCCACTATTGATTTCGCTTCACGTTCCATTTCAATAGAAGGAACGTCTTTAAAAGCGGCTTTCATTTCACTTGCAGACAATGCTTTCAAGTCTCCACTGAACAATGCTTTCGTTATGCGCTGGGCATCTTCCAAAGCAGCTGCACCATGGATTAACTTCGTCATTTCCTCAGCCAGCACTTTTTGCGCTTTCCGAAGATGCGCTTCTGTTTCAACGGCAGATTCGAGTGCTTCAATTTCTTCACGGCTGATGAACGTAAAAATTTTAAGGTATTTAACGACGTCCGCATCTGATGTATTAATCCAGAACTGGTAAAACTCATACGGAGAAGTTTTCGTGGCATCCAGCCAGACTGCTCCACCGGCTGATTTTCCGAATTTCGTCCCATCGGCTTTTGTTACCAACGGAATCGTAATGCCGAATGCTTTGGTTTCTTCTTCATGAGTCTTGCGGATAACTTCAAGGCCGGAAGTGATATTCCCCCATTGATCCGATCCGCCGATTTGCACCCGGCAATTGAAATTATCAAATAGATGGTTAAAGTCGATTGCCTGGATTAACGTGTAGGAAAACTCGGTAAATGAAATACCGGTTTCCAGCCGTGACGCCACTGAATCTTTAGCAAGCATATAATTCACAGAGATTAATTTTCCGTAATCCCGCAGGAACTCAATAACATTCATCGCTCCTATCCAGTCACGGTTATTGACCATCTTCGCTCCATTTTCAGTCTGGAAATCGAAAATCCGCTGCATTTGGACTTTGATGCCTTCCACATTGCGGTCAATCTGTTCGGTCGTCTGCAACTGGCGTTCTTCATTTCTTCCGGACGGATCGCCGATCATCCCCGTTGCACCGCCTACCAATAGGATCGGTCTGTGGCCATGCATTTGAAAACGGCGCAAGGTCAGCAGCGGGACGATATGGCCGATATGCATACTGTCTGCCGTTGGATCGACACCGCAATACAAAGAAATCTTTTCTTTTTCCAGCACATCAGCAAGCCCTTCTTCATCAGTTTGCTGATATAGTAAACCTCTCCATTTCAAATCTTCCATTAATTCATTAGACATTCCAATTCCTCCTCAGGTACAATAACTTTATAACTACGACGCAGGGGTTTTTTTACCCATAAAAGGGATTGCCGATAATGGATTTTTGCGGCAAATAAAAAAGCCCCTGCATGTCAGACATGCAGGGACGCATCAGCGCGGTACCACCCAGCTTGAAGGATTGAACATCCTTCCACCTCTTTTGCGCCGATCGTGGCACAACCGAAAACTCCAAGCCTGTAATTCAGCTGCTGCGTTTTTACCGGTTTGCACCAACCACCGGCTCTCTTAAAAAAATCACAGTTCCTACTTCGGGCTCTTCATCGTTTTAATATTAAAATATACTAGTAGTGTACGCCATTATCACAGATTGTCAATATCTTAGTCGACAATGTAAAAATATGCTATAATATAAAAAGATTTTAGGGGGTAGATATTGTGCGCGAACGATTAAAATATTGGCAGCAGAAATCCGAAGACACATACTATAAATGGAGATCGACTAAATGGGCGAAAGGGCTGAATATCACGACAGGCGTTTTATGGAATCTCGCAATTCTGATGGCGATCATCCTTGTCGTCGGTGGGGTTTTTGCCGCCTCGGTTGGAGCAGGTTATTTCGCTTCTCTTGTCGATGAAGAAAAACTCAGAACTGAAAGCGAGATGCGTGGAGAAGTTTATGCATATAACGAAACATCCGAGATTTTCTTTGCAGATGAGCAGTATTTAGGAAAATTACGGACTGATTTGGAACGTGAGGAAACAAAACTTGATGAAGTATCAGATTTTGCTATTAATGCCGTCCTGGCAACCGAGGATGAATACTTCAATGAACATGATGGCATTGTGCCAAAAGCGATTTTCCGCGGACTTCTCCAGGACGTTTCAAATGCCGACAATCAGACTGGTGGTTCCACACTCACACAACAATTGATCAAGAACCAGATTTTGACCAATGAAGTGTCATACGAACGAAAAGCAAAAGAGATTCTCCTGGCGATGCGCCTTGAGGAATTTATGAAAAAAGATGAAATTTTGGAAGCTTATTTAAATATCATACCTTATGGAAGAAATTCTGCCGGCACAAATATTGCCGGCATTGAGACTGCGGCAAACGGAATTTTCGATGTTCCGGCGAGTGAATTGACACTTCCCCAAGCGGCATATATTGCAGGAATTCCTAAAGCACCTTTCCGTTATACACCTTATTCCTCAGACGGTACATTGAAAGAAGCCGAGTATTTGGAATTCGGGATCGACCGGATGAAAACTGTCCTTTACCGTATGTTCGAAACTGAATATATTACAGAAGAAGAATACAATGAAGCGATAGCATATGACATTACAAAAGATTTCAGAACAGATGAAACCCGCTCTTACGAAAGGTATCCACACATAACGGTTGAAGTCGAAAAACGGGCTACCCGCATCGTGATGGATATTCTTGCTGAAGAAGCAGGAATCGACCCGGCTACACTGGATCAAAATGATAAATTATACGAAGAATACGAAATTCTTGCAGATCGGGCTGTCCGTTCAAGAGGCTACCGGATTTACTCAAGTATCGATAAAGAAATTTATGAGGCCCAGCAAAAAGCTAAAAATGCCTATGAATCCTATGGGCCTACTTTGACGAAGACAATCGTGAACCAGGAAGGCCAGGAGGAAGAAGTTCCGATGCCTGTGCAGGTAGGTTCAACGACAATTGAAAATGATACCGGCCGCATTATAAGTTTTGTCGGCGGCCGAGATCACGAAATTTCAAATTTTAATTACGCAACTCAAGCCTACCGCTCCATCGGCTCCACTGCTAAACCATTGCTCGTATACGCTCCGGCTATAGAGTATGGCAAAATTGGAGCCGGCAGCCCTGTAGTTGATGTAAAGTTCGAGATCATCGATACTGACGGAGAGCCTTGGAGCCCAAGCAACTTTATCGCTTCAAGTGAGCAGGGTCTCATGCCGGCACGCGACGCCTTAGCGCAGTCTCAGAATTTACCGGCTGTACGACTGTTTGCGCAGATTCAAAATCAGATGCCTATTAATTATCTGCTGAAAAATGGTTTAACGGCAGTTCAAGAATCGGACAATGGCAACATCACCGCTGCTCTGGGAGCAGGAATCGAAGCTTCGACCGAAGAACTTGCCGCTGCTTACGCAACTTTTGCCAATGGCGGTACATTTGCAGAAGCGTCCATGATTGACCGCATAGAAGATGCGGAAGGCAATATTGTTTATGAGCACGAAGTTGAACCTGAGGAAGTTTATACGCCTCAGACTTCCTATGTTGTTACGGATATGATGCGCGATGTATTTGAAGGAGCGCGAGGTACAGCCAACCGGGCAAATAATCTGTTGAAATTCGATTCAGATTTTGCCGGAAAGACTGGTACTTCTCAGGAAACTCGCGATGTTTGGCTTGTAGGCTATAATCCGAACGTAACCATGAGTGTTTGGTTGGGTTATGACCTCGAAAAAAATTCCCTGGACATTATGCGAAACAGCACACTGGCTCCTTCAACAAGAGTCAATCAAGTTTGGGCGGCGTTAATGAACGCTTCATATGATGTTGAGCCAGAATTTTTTGGCACAGCAGAAAGCTTTAAAGCACCTGAAGGCGTTGTAAGCCGTTCTTTCTGCGGCATCTCCGGCCTTGCTCCAAGTGATGGATGTTCAGGTGAACTCGTGCGTACCGATTTATTCAACGCCGATGCGATGGTACCTAGCAAAGCAGATGACAGCCTAACGACCGGCAAGTATACAACGATCAACGGCAAACGTTTCGCAGCTCTTTCATCAACACCTGCCGAATTCATTTCCGGTGGAGGCGTAGGAGTGTCCGAAGACTTCGTCGATCGCATACTTGCACCATTCGGCGGAGAGCCGAGCAAACTGTTCCCAGAAGATTCCCGATTCTCGAATGTAGTTTCATCGACTGCTTTTGACGCTGATGAGACCGCGCCTTCCGGGGTTCAGGCGAAATTGGATGGAACAGCGCTAAGCTGGAGCAATTCCGCTTCGAATGATGTAGTAGGTTATCGTGTTTATCGAAACACCGGAGGTTCAAACTCCCGAGTTGCTTCGATTTCTGAATCTGAAGGCAATTCTTATAAGGTTGATGGACCTGGCAGCTATTATGTGGTTGCTGTAGACATCACCGGCAGAGAATCTTCCAATTCCAACTCAGTGTCGATTGCAGCACCGGTAGTGGTGCCAGAACCACCGGAAGAAGAGCCAAGTGATGCCCCGGCTCCACAGCCGGCCACTCCTCCTGCTACTGAACCAGATGAACCTTCAGAACCGGATGAACCAACAGAGCCGCCTGCAGAACCTGCAGAACCGGACGAACCGGATGAACCATTGGAGCCGACAGATCCACCGGAAGAACCGGTAGAGCCACCTGTTGAACCAGATGAGCCTGAAGATGAAGATGCAGAAGACCAAGAAGACACAGAAGATGCAGCATAATATCAAAAGGAGTTGTCTCAAAAGTAATTTTGGGCAACTCCTTTTGCGAAGAAGCTAGCGCAGCGATGCAGGAGCAATAGTATTTCCTGCGCTTTATTAGAGACAAAGGGGCTGTCCAATGAGTCATCAAACGACTCATTGGACAGCCCCTTTTATTTTGAAAAGCAAAAGACATCGGAATTTTCTCCGCTGTCTTTTGCTTTTCTGTATTTAATCTTCCATTGTTGATAAATCGCCTGCGGGCAGATCCAGTTCCCAGGCTTTGAGAACCCGGCGCATAATTTTTCCGCTTCTCGTTTTCGGCAGCTTGTCTTTGAACTCGATTTCCCTTGGTGCTGCATGGGCAGCCAACCCTTTTTTAACAAATTGCTGAATATCCTGCACCAATTCTTCTGAAGGTTCATAACCCTCCACAAGAGCGACGAATGCTTTGATAATTTCTCCACGAACTGGATCGGGCTTACCGATAACTCCCGCTTCCGCAACTGCAGGATGCTCCAACAGTTTACTTTCTACCTCAAACGGTCCGACGCGTTCGCCTGATGTCATGATGACATCGTCTACACGCCCCTGGAACCAGTAATACCCTTCTTCATCTTTGTAAGCGGAATCTCCGGAAACATACCATTTATCTTTTAAGAAATAAGAATCAAATTTCTCGGGATTGTTCCAAATTTGGCGCATCATTGATGGCCAACCCTTTTCAATGGCAAGGTTACCCATTTGATTTGCAGGCAGTTCATTTCCCTGATCATCCACTATAGCCACTTTAATGCCAGGTATAGGTTTCCCCATAGACCCTGGTTTAATAGCCAAAGAAGGATAATTACAGATTACCTGGGCACCTGTCTCTGTCATCCACCATGTATCATGGATCCGGCGTTTAAACACTTCTGAGCCCCATCTGATCACTTCCGGATTTAATGGTTCGCCTACAGAAAGCACATGGCGCAATGTGGACAGATTATAGTCCTTCACCAATGCATCCCCTGCTCCCATCAACATTCGGAAAGCAGTAGGTGCACTGTACCAGACAGTCACACCATAATCTTCGATTGCTTGATACCAGCCTTCCGGAGAAAAACGGCCACCGATTATTACAGTCGTCGTGCCATTCAACCACGGCGCAAACACACCATAAGATGTGCCTGTCACCCAGCCTGGATCGGCAGTGCACCAGTAAATATCCTGTTCTTTGAAATCAAGTACCCATTTTGCTGTCTGCAGGTGTTGGACCATTGCATACTGCGCATGTAAAACCCCTTTAGGTTTGCCTGTAGAACCTGAAGTATAATGTAATACAAGACCATCTTCTTTATCCAGCCACTCCACTTCGAATTGGTCAGGACAATTCGGCAAGTGTTTCAATACATCCACTGTATGATTGTCTTCTTGAATATCCTCACCTACGAGGAAAATGGTTTTCAGGTTCGGTAATTTATCGAAAGGCACACGCGATAAGAGATCAGGTGTAGTAATTATAGCTTTTGCATCACTGTCATCCAGTCTATCGTAAATCGCGCCTTCCATGAATGCTTCGAAAAGCGGTCCTACAATCAACCCCATTTTCAAAGCACCGAACATCGTGAAGTAAAGTTCTGGAGAACGTGGCATAAAGATGAACAAACGATCCCCTTTTTCCAAATCAGAATGGGATTTCAACATATTCGCAGCACGATTTGTCATTCGTTTCATCTCATAAAACGTATAAGACTCTTTTCTGTTCTGGTCCATGTAGTATAGAGCGACCTTATTTTTTCTGTCGGACTCCGCATGGCGGTCGATGGCTTCATGCGCCATATTTACTTTCCCTGTTTCATACCAGCTGAATTCCTTTTCAGCTTCTTGCCAGTCAAACTCAGCAGCAATTTCGTCATAATTATGTAAGTTGAAATTTCCGTTTACTGCCGGCAAAGATTCCACTTTCATCCAAATCACCCTTTCAATTCTAATCTCTTTTTCATTTTACCTCAGCCAGTTGGATGATTGCCAACTTTTTTCACTTTTTAGAAAATAGACAGCGCTTTCAAAGTGATTAGCCAAGCGCTCATTCTTTCATGTATAATGGTGATATACGGATGGAGCAAAGAAGCAGAGCTATGAACACTTTAACTTTCCTATAAAACCTTACAAAGCATTGTCTCCAAAATGCAGTAAAACATCAATTATTCTTATGTAAGCTCGTGCAGATTTAGCACACAATACCCAAAAAGCAGATACGTAACATACTAACGACTATAGAGAATTACTCTAATTTAAATAATTGCAAACTTACAGGCGGTGTAAAGATGGAACATAAGAAAACATATAATGCGTTGGAATTAAAAACAAAACACGGAAGAATTATTATAGAAGGACCTGTTTCTTCCCGTGAGCTTCAATTACTGGATTTTCATGAAGATCTCATTGCCTTCCGTCCTGCAAAACAGCAGCATCAAGCTGTTGTTGGGATAGCGGACTTGCCTGAAGGCCGTATTCTAATTGCTCGTGACAACAACACCATTGTCGGTTATGTTACTTTCCTCTATCCTGATCCACTTGAACGATGGTCGGAAGGCAATATGAAAAACCTGATAGAACTGGGGGCTATTGAAGTAATCCCAAAATTCAGAGGAAGCGGCGTGGGAAAAGCTTTGTTGAAAACATCCATGATGGATGACGCATTCGAGGATTTCATTGTCATCACAACAGAATATTATTGGCATTGGGATTTGAAAGG
>CAZGMW010000075.1:0-7379 GCA_964526895.1 uncultured Planococcus sp.
CTTTGCGACGAAGCAGCGCAGCGATGCAACGCCCTTTCATGTCTCGAAGCTAGCGAAGCGATGCAGAGACAGGAGCACATCTTTGCCTTTCGTCGCCTGCTGCTACATTTTATATCTGTAGAAACACGTCAATATTTTTTCTCAGAAAACAAAAATAGTTAAGCTACTTCTTTGTAGAAAGCGATTCTGAGATATGGAGCAAAACAGCGAGACTCCCAGGGGATTAGAACCGGAGTTGGGGTTCCAACTCCGGTTCGAGCGAAGTGCTGAGATCCACTCGGGCGAAGGGGACCGAGACCGAGTTAGCTCAGTGCAAGCCAAGCGCAGCCGAAGACCTTCCGGCCGGCGCTTTGCGACGAAGCTAGCGCAGCGATGCAGGAGCACCAATAAAAAAGTGCTCCTGCAGTGCTGCGCACTTCGTCGCAAAGACATTATCCTCGCAGGCGTCGGCTAATGCCTTCGAAGCTGTTTTGCGCAATATCGGTTTTATTCTTTTAAAGCTAAAAGCGTGCCACATCTTCCTGATGCGGCACGCTTTTTCTTATCTTCTATTCTTTCTCCAAATCAATGCCTGCTCAAGAATGATCGCAATGATGGTTCCTGTGATCAAACCGTTCGATAGTGTCGAGGCAATTACTCCCGGCAGTTCAGCCATACTTTCCTGCGGAACGAACATGATGCCGACACCGATCATCAAGCCGAATGCAGAAACTTTATACGCCTGTTTCCGATCGGCTTCCTCCTCCAATTCCTTGAAAGCCATTTCCACCATCTTCGTAAAAATCGCAAAGATTACTGCATAGGCGACTGGCGCTGGCAAGGCAGCAAGCAACGCCATGATGTTCGGGAACAAGCTGATGGCGACTACCAGGAAACCGCCGACGATGAACGGTTTCAATGACGGCGTCCTTGTCGCACTTACAAAGCCGGCTGCTCCTGAAATCGGCACCGGGCCAATTGACGAGAACAATCCTGCCAGGATATGGTTTAATCCCGATGCGACAGAACCTTGTTTGACCCGGTCTGGCTGATGGATGCCGAATTCACTTTTCAATAAATATTCCATTACCCGCATCGACGCCATCATATTGGCGATCAACAGCAACGTTAAAAATAACGAAGTGACGAACATGCCACTATCCCAAACGAGTGGGCCGAATACAAGCATTTTCGGCAGCGAGATGAAAGTTCCCGCGTCGAATGGGATAGGTTCCGTTTTTCCGATCAAAAGGAACAGGAGCCAGCCTGCCGCAATCGCAAACAGTACAGAATATCGGTTGACCCACGGGATTTTATTGCCCATGAAAAAGAACGTTGCGACAACAACCGCCACTCCCGCTATAAATACGACGAGGTCGACAGGTTCGCCAGGTGTCGTGATGCCGAATAACCCTGACATGATCGATTCGCTGATTTGCAGCACCAGTAATAATAGGTAAACAAATGTTATCGTCGGGGTGAACAGGCGACGCATTTTACCCACCAGACCGGTATAGGCGAAAATGATGAACAGCACGCCGCTATAGAGCATGCCGCTCTGCAACGCCTGCAGCGCATTTTCAGCGGTGGCGTATAATGAGCCGATAAGGCCCGCGTAAACGATGTAAATCCCCCACCATAATCCGGCTGGTCCTTCGTTGATCGGCATCTTGTGGCCGATAAATGCCTGCAGCAGGACAGCAATGCCGAGGACAAAGACCGTTCTTTGGACGAATAATGCGGTGTCCGCTGTATCCATTCCGAAGACACTTGCGATGGCAATGGGTGCGGCAATGGATGATGCTAAAAGAAACACGGCCCATTGCAGGCCGCCGAAAAGATTTTTTATCATAGGTAAATCTCCAATTCATAAAGTATCATCATGCGGTACTAGTATACACTTGTTTTTCTTCAACAAAAAGAAGTCCTGAGTATTGTCAGGACCTCTTTTTGACGTCATTGTCTTCAGAATTATGTTCCACTTCATCATGTTCGGGCTTATCATCTATAGACAGCGGATCATCGCTTTTTTTCATCTCATAATTAACGGAATATCCCTGCTCTTCCATTTGCTTGACTTGTTTCTTCGAAGCTCTGACCAACAGCCACATAATCAGCATGGAAAGAATGAAGATAATGATTACGGAAATGATACCCGGGATATATTCTGATTTATCTTCTGGAAAGTATAGAAAATCCATCGTGCTTACCCACCTTTATTCTTCAAGTTTCAGTTTATTATACATGATTCACTTAAGGTATGAAGAAATGAAGGTGAACGTTTAGTGGCGATAATAGAAAAGCGCAAGCGCCCGTTAAGTCCCGACAAGCGCTGGAGGGCTTGAAAGTAATGGCGCTTTTTGCCATTGCTGGCAAGACCGAAGCGACTCGAGGGGCTGGGCAGCTGGAGTCTGGACACCGAAAAGCGACAACGCCCGTTCAGCTCTGAAAGGCAAGAGATGTGCCAAATGTAATTTGGCACATCTCTTTGCGACGAAGCTAGCGCAGCGATGCAGGAGCAATAAGGGTTTAGAAGAAACAGCACAGTGGCATACTTTGCCACGTAGTTGGACCGGCTTATGACCCGAAGAGCTGGGCCGTTGGAGTCTGGACAAAAGAAAAGCGGCCACCGGATATTCATTCCGGTGGCCGCTCCAAATGTTCATTCACTTTCCGCTACTACCGTGAAGCGCTTGTTGATATGATGACCATTTTCAATTTCATCGACCATGGCAATCGCATAATCTTCGTAACTGATATAGCTCTTGCCTTTTTTATTTACCAAAAAGGCATCTTCGCCGACTTGATATTTACCGGTCCGCTTACCGTCTGCATCGAAAAATGCCGCCGGACTCAGGAAAGTCCATTGAATTCCTACAGACTGTTCCAAATCTGCGAGATTTTGCGATTGGTTTAATGCAATGGCTTTAAACGCTTCTGGAAATTCCGGGGTTTCATTCAATCGGGTCGTCTTCGCTTCATCAACGAATAAACTGCCTGCACCACCAACCACCAACAGCCGCGTGTCTTGCGTCTCTTTCAATGCTTCGATTAAATTACGTCCTGCTTCTACGTGCTGTTCCGCTTTTTCAGGTGGCACACCGAAAGCATTGACAATAATATCGAATTGCCGCAAGTCACTTGATTCCAGATCAAAAATGTCCTTTTCCAACACAGCGGCATTTTCTCCAGCCGGAATTTTTTCCATATCTCTGACAATCGCCGTTACTTCGTGGCCTCTGGATTTCGCTTCTTTCATTATCAGACTGCCAGCTTTTCCCGTTGCGCCGATAATCCCGATTTTCATTACAACCCCTCCAGTCAATTTAATTGAATAGAGCTGTCCAAATTCCGGTTATTTGACAGGTTTTTCTATAACAGTTTTTTTCCAGTGAACAACATTATCATCCTGATCGAACTCGATGATAATATCCGTCACATTCGGAACCCGCTTGTTGATTTCAGAGGCAATATACTCACGTATACCATCAGCTTCCTGAATTGTCATATTCGGATCGACTTCCACTATTAACTCTACGTGGAGATCATCACCCTCTCGGATTACATCAATGTTCTGGATATCATTGATTTTTGGATGCTTCATGATTTCATTGCCCATGCGTTCTTCCATATCCAAATCCGCAACGCCGAGCACACCAGCGGAATTATCAATGAAAATGCGTCCTACCACGACAATGAGCATAATTCCGATGATAACGGAAGCATAGCCTGTGGCACTGTGGAATGATGTGTAAGTGGCAATAACAATGGCAATAAGTGCCAGTACCGCACCACCGACTGCCACAAGGTCCTCAAGAAACACAAGCTTCGTAGCAGGATTGGCGGATTTCACATGTTTAAAAGCTAATGGAACGATTTTTAATCCTTTCGTTTGTTCTTTCGGCAAGCTGTGTGTAATTTCCTTCATAGCTTTATGCAAAACGAATAATTCCAAAATGATCGCTACTCCCAGAACTCCGACATTCAACCAGAACCAGTCCTCGGAATGCGTAGCAGATTGGATGTGGTGAATCCCTTCAACAATCGTTTCGTAAGCCAGGATTCCGACAATCAGTACTGCTCCTAACAGGACAAGATTGACCAGGCGCCCAAATCCTCCAGGAAAGCGTTCCGTCGGACTCTTTTTACTCAGCCCTGAGCCAATAAATACGAAAAATTGATTCGCCGCGTCACCGAAACTGTGCATCATTTCAGCGAACATGGCAACATTGCCTGTAATAAGATAAGCAGCGGTTTTTATAATGCCTAATACCGTATTTATAATGGCTGCCCATAAAGCCGATTTGGCTCCGAATTTCATCAAACCAAATAATTCCCTCATAACTGAATCATGCCCCTTTCGATACTTCTCTTTAACTAACTTCCCATTAATGAAAAGGAAAACACCTATTCCTTTATAATTTTTTCAAAAAAGCAGCAAATCCCTCACTTTTAGTTAATAATCGGTTAAATATAATAAGTTTTCCCGATTTCCGCAAATTCTACAGCACCGGAAAAGGATTGTTTTGCGGCTTCCAAAATTTCTTCAAGCTCGCCGTATTGCGGCAAGTGAGTCAACACCATTTGCTTCACTCCTGCTCTATTTGCCAACTCTCCTGCCTGGCGTCCGCTCATATGCCCTTGGATGATGCCGACATATTTTTCATAGAGATTCGATTCCGCCGCGATAAAATCCGCCCCTTTCGCAAAGTCGATGAGTTCTTCTTTCCAGGCAGTGTCCGCTGTAAATACGGCTGACTTGCCATTCGAAGTGAATTTCAGCGCCAGGCAATAAACCGGATGAACCGTTTCGCAAAAAGTCACTTCCCACGGGCCAATCTGGATTGGTTCGGCGATCCGGAGCGCTCTTCCTTCAGTGACTCCTTTATAAGACAAGTTTTCGAAACCGGCCATATCTCTGTCATGGGCATAAATCGGCAAAGGCGTGTTCCATTCCTTTAATTGCATCCCTACCATCGCCGCATGTTGCAGGACGCCGATATCCGCTACATGATCAGGATGATAATGGGTGATGATCACCGCATCCAAATCACGCAGTTCTGTGTAATTCTGCACTGCAGCCAAGACTCCGCTTCCGCAATCGATCAAACAGCGAAACCCATCCTGCTCGATTAAAAACGATGAAGTCGCTTCGTTTTTATTGGGATAGCCGCCCCAGATACCGATTGTTGTAATCTTCATAAGCCTCTCTCCTCTTCATGTGATTTTCTTCAGTATACCCCAATAGATAAACCCTTACTTGTTTAACGAGCATTCATTAGTGGTAAAGAATGAATGGATAGAAAAAATTAGGAGGGATTATTTTGACTATTAAAATGACTGTTGAAAACGCACTCCAGGCAAAATCAGAAATTGAAAAACTTCAAACACAAGGATATGATGACGATAACATCTATATCTTTGCCCATGACAAGAAACGTCAAAAAGATATAAATGACGCTCTTGATACAGAAAGTGTCGGCATCAAAGAGCACGGCTTCCTGAACAGCATGAAAAACATGACAAGCTCACGCGGTGATGAGTTGCGTGCCAAAATGGAAAGTGCCGGCTTAACGAAACAAGAAGCCGAAGAGTATGAAGAAGAACTTGATAAAGGCAAATTAGTCATTATCGCAAACAAAGACAATTAAATTTGATGTTTAAGTAGAGGATGCCGGGCTTCCGGCACCCTCTATTTTTATGCCGAAAATTTAAAATGTTCTTGGAATAATATTTTTCAAGAATAAGCATTGAAACTTCAATCGCTTTTTGTCAAATCACTCATTTTTTGCTATATTTACATAAGTTTTTATTTCGATTTTATACATCAAGGGGGACATCATGAAGAAAAGTTTGAAAATCGGCAGCGCATTCATCGGTATTATTGTCGGCGCGGGTTTTGCGTCGGGACAGGAAATACTGCAATATTTTACAAGTTTCGGTTATCTCGGTATTTTAGCGGCTATCTTGGCCACTGCTCTTTTTGCCTATATGGGCATGAGCCTGACAAGACTAGGCAGCCGCATGCAGACCACTTCCCATAAAGATGTCCTTTATGGCATCGGAGGAAAATACGGCGGATTCATTATGGATGCCATCATCATCCTCACTTTATTCGGTGTTGGCGTCGTCATGATTGCCGGAGCGGGTTCAATTTTTGAACAGCAATTCGGCTTGCCGGCCATTCTTGGAAATACGGTGATGGCATTGATTGTCATGGGGACGATCATGTTGAATGTGCAGAAAATTATCACTATCATTGGCAGTATCACGCCATTTTTAGTATTAATGGTTATCGGCCTCGCCGTTTACAGCCTGGTGACAATGGACTCCTCCTTCGCCGAATTGAATCCTATCGCCAAAGAGCAAGACTCCGCTTTATCCAATTGGTTCTACTCTGCCATCAATTATGTTTCATTCAATATAGCCGTCGGTGCTGCGATGGCAATTGTCATGGGAGGCATAGAAAGAGACGAAAAAATTGCTGCCCGGGGTGGTTTCATAGGTGGCCTTGGACTTGGTATATTGATCATTTTGAGTCACTTGGCTATTTTTTCAGCCGTCGACAGAGTCGGCAGTTCGGATATGCCGATGCTTCAAATAGCCAATGATATTTCACCATTTCTTGGATTCTTCATTTCGCTGATCCTGTTTGCGATGATTTACAATACGGCAGTCAGTATGCTGTTTTCGTTCACCGCCCGTTTTGCGGAACAGAACACGACCCGCTTCAAAATTACGGTCGTCATTGCAGTGACAGTTGCCTATCTGTTGAGCTTCAAAGGATTTACGGAACTTGTCAGCCAATTTTATCCGGTCATCGGATTGCTAGGGCTGTTCCTTGTTGTCACTCTTGTTGTGGCAAATATCCGCTACGCGCGCAATAAAAAAGCAGCCGCATAAGTCTGGCCGTCAAATCCTTTTGTAAGGGTTTGACGGTTTTTTCGTGTTAAAGTCCAATTATAGAATTTTAGAAAGAGGGTTTTTTCGTGGAGACAATCGTTTGGGTTGATGACAAAGAGATTAATGCAACAGACTTTAAAAATGAACATATCCAACTTCCGGATCCGGAAAACAGCTTAATAAAGATTTCTTTTTCATTTAAAGTAAATAGTGAAGAATACCACGATGTGGCTGTCCTCTTATATAAAAATAATTTTCAGGTACGTATACCGGATCTGGATCTCGAGTTCCCTGCCACCATCCATAATTACGCAACTGATCGAACAGATTTGTATAAAGAGGGGCAAGTGGCGGATTATTATCTTGAGTTGATTGAAAAACGAAATTAAAATCATAATGGCCCGGACCGTTTGCGGTTCAGGCCATTTTTCATCTATTTTCTTTTATATTTACTGCCGCGGCTTTTCATCCTTAAATGACGGGTCATTTCAGCTGCC
>CAZGMW010000076.1:0-7319 GCA_964526895.1 uncultured Planococcus sp.
AAAATCACATTTCCAGCTCTATGTAATTGAAATTATAGATTCTTTTATTTTAACATGTAATCTTGACTTATGTTCGCGAAAATCAAATAAAACAGAGAAAAATTTTCTGTGTCAGTGAAAGCGGGTTTTTATATGAAAAGAGATGCGCACATCCATTCCCCTTATTGCCCACATGGATCAAGAGACAGCTTAAATGCCTATGTTGAAAAGGCTTTGGAATCGGGTTTTACAGATATCAGTTTTACAGAACATGCTCCCCTCCCCTCTTCTTTTGAAGATACTACACCAACCAAAGACAGCGGGATGGATTTTCGGACGTTGGCTGCTTATCTCGAAGCTGTAAACAAGGTGAAGGAAATTTATAAAAAAGATATTAAGATCCGCACTGGCCTGGAAGTCGATTTTGTCGAAGGGTACGAAGATGAAACACGTTTATTCCTTGACGAAATCGGACCTCTTCTTGATGATTCGATACTTTCAGTCCATTTCTTGAAACTTGCCGGCTCATTCCCCTGTATTGATTACAGCGCGGATGTTTTCAAAGAGGCTGCCGGAATTGCTGGATCCACTGCACAATTATATGACCACTATTATGATGCAGTTGAATTGTCGGTTGAAGCCGACCTCGGTTCCTATAAACCCAAAAGAATCGGCCATCCAACATTAGTCCACAAATTCCAGCTCGACCATGGAGAGAAAATAGACGATCAGGAAAGAATAGAAAAATTGTTCAGAAAAATTGCTTTAAGCGGCTATGAAATCGACTTGAACAGCGCCGGCTTCTCGAAACCCGGCTGCAGAGAATCCTATCCCCCAGAAGCTTATTTGTCCTATGCGGAATCATTGGGCATCCCCTTGATATACGGTTCCGATGCACATAATGTTGCAGGCTTGCATAAGCATTATGAAAAACTTTATAATAAATCCACTATAGAATGAAAAGAGGGTCTCCATGTTTACTCAAACTGATTACAGCGGTTCAAGAACTGAACAATATTCAATGCTCGGAAAACAACTCGACGCATTGCTTACTGGCGAAACAAACAGAATCGCTAATTTAAGCAATGCTGCAGCTTTACTCAACCAATTTCTTGAGCGCATCAATTGGGCTGGTTTCTATTTGATGGAAGAAGGCGAATTGGTCCTCGGACCGTTCCAGGGACTTCCTGCCTGCGTACGCATCCAAGTTGGACGCGGCGTTTGCGGCACAGCGGTTTCTGAGAAAAAGACCATGCTTGTTGAAGACGTCCATCAATTCCCGGGACACATTGCATGTGATGCAGCTTCCCGTTCGGAGATTGTAATTCCTCTTAGCAAAGATGGTGAAGTGATCGGCGTCCTCGATATCGACAGCCCTGAACTTAGCCGCTTTACTGAAGAAGACCAGAAAGGCCTTGAGGCTTTCACTGAAATTCTGATGAGACATCTTTAATAGAAAAACCGGAAACTCCACGGAGTTTCCGGTTTTTTATTTGGCCGCTGAATCAGCATGACTCTTAGCAATAGTAGTAATAATCCTTTCACGCGGCATCTCAAGCCATTGTTCCACTTGGTCGATCATTGCCGGTTTTGCATAATAATAACCCTGCACTTCCTGGCAGATCAGCTGGTGGAGAAAATTACTTTCTTCCAGACGTTCTATCCCTTCAGCCAGACATGTCAACTGGAAGCGTTCAGCCATCGAAGCAATCGTCGTAACGATTCGCTGGCTGTTTTGGTTGCTGTCGACGTTTTCGATAAAATCTCGGGGCACTTTAATTTTATCGACTTGCACTTTCGCCAGTATGCCGAAAGATGAGTAGCCAGTACCAAAGTCATCGATTGCAATTCTGATTCCCTTCTCGCGCAAAGCATCTATCTTAGCCAGATCTTCCGGCCGATTTTCAAATAAGGAACGTTCGGTCAGTTCAATTTCAAGCCGGTTGGGCTGAAATCCGATTTTCTTTAAAATTTGCAGAACTTCCTCGACAAAACCTTCCTGCCGAATTTGGATGAATGATACATTGACCGCCAACTTCAGTGGCCGTCCGAGAGAATCAGACAGCATCTGCACTTCCCAGCAGGCTTTTTCCAGAATCCACTTACCTAAAGGCACGATAAAGCCATTTTTTTCTGCTATTTCGATAAACACCCCTGGGGATATCATGCCCAGCTCCGGATGATTCCACCTGATAAGCGCTTCAACTCCGACAATTTGGTTCGTCTTCAATTCTATTTGCGGCTGATAAACCACATGAAATTCCGAATCCATATTTGCCTGGTAAAGCGCTTCTGATATCTGCACTTGATTCATGGTACTGCTTTTTAATTTATCCGATGAAAATACTATTTGATTGATGCCGTCCATCTTTGCCTGATCGAGCGCAAATTGGGCATGGCGCATCAATTCGTCGCTGGTTTCACCATCTGCTCCGGAGATTGCAGCACCTATATTGAAGGTCAATTGGTAATCATATTCGAACAAATCATAGGGAACTGTCAGGTATCGAAGAATTTCCTTTAAATCACCTTCCACATCTTCCTCCCGGAAATCTGAAACCGCGGCAAGGAACGTGCTGCCTTCTCCTTTCGCCAGGTAAGCATCAGCGGATATTTTTTCTTCCAGCCGTTGCTTGACCATCAACAGCAATTCATCTGTCCGTTTATGTCCCAGAACATCGTATACCAATTGGAACTGATTCAATTCTAACTTCCACAAAAACAAGGGGGATGAATTGAGCTTATGATCCACATATAAATTGAAGTCGAAGCGATTCGGAATCTTCAGGAATGGATCAAGATATGCGGTTTCTTCAGCTTTCTGTATGTAGTGGAAGAGAAGTTTCTCTTTTCCTTTTATGGAGTACAGCGTGCTCAAGCAAATGAGGGCGGCAAATGAGAACAGGATCATCCGTATAATATGATCTTCCACTCCCAGTAACACCGTTAATTGCTCAGGCGCCGTCATCATTAAAATACACAAACCCACCATTGAAGATATAAAGGAATAAAAGAGCATTCTGCTGCTTTGCAGAGCCATCGCCGTCAGTAAATAAAGAAAGGTCAAAGACCAAACTGTAGTTGCTGCGTCTTCTATAAAATATAGAAGGATAAGCGGAAACAGCATATAATTCAGCAAATAAACATGGGGACGTACGGTATCGCTTCCTTTTTTCTTGCTTACCCAAAGCGACAATAAGCCCAGAATGATCATTCCGAATGGCACAGGGTATTCAATGAAAGTGGTTTCTTGTTTATCGAAAAGCATATAAAAGCCGAAAATAAAGCCGCCGAGCAGGTTCCCCCATCCAATTGAATCACCGATGCGGCTGAGCAATCTTGCTTTTAAATTTTCAGTCTCGCTTATGTAGTTGTCGTTTGTCCTGTGCAATGTCATGTTTACTACCTCATCCAGTGGATTCTATTTTTTCAGACGTTTATCTATATTATCGGCATACCATCACATTTTTTTACAGTTTATTAAGTATTTCCATTTTTCAATTCCGAATCGGTCCATTTAGTATAGTTAATATAGCATACTATCTTCTACAATCAAAAAAATGCCAAAGGAGTCCTTCGATTCACTCCTTTGGCGTTAACCACATTATACGAGCTGCCTTCCAAATGTAGCCAGGAAACTCAGATTTCCTGTAACTTCGCTTCAGGCGCCACTATTTCAAAAGCTTCTGCCAAATCAGCCACTATATCATCAACTGACTCCAATCCAATCGACAGCCTCAAAAGTGAATCCGAAATCCCCATCGCTTCCCTCACAGCTTCAGGGACTACTGCATGAGTCATTGAAGCCGGATGCTGAATCAGAGTCTCAGCATCACCCAGACTTACCGCAATTTTAATCAGGCCGAGGGCATTCATGAATTTCTGCGCTTCCTTTTTGCCTCCGTCAAGTTCAAATGAAATCAGCCCGCCGCCTTTCGACATTTGCTTTCGAGCCAATTCGTGTTGAGGATGATTCGAATCAGTCGGATAGTAGATTTTTTTGACGGCAGACTGCTGTTTCAAGAATTCCAACACTTTTTCGGTATTGGAAATGTGGCGGTCCATTCTAACATGCAATGTCTTAAGCCCTCTTAATAGTAGCCAGGCATCAAAAGGTGACATAATGCCGCCTATGTCCTTTTGGACTGTCATGCGAAGATGCTGCATTTCTTCTGCGTCTTTGCCGACAAGGATTCCGCCGATGACATCACCGTGGCCATTGAGGTATTTCGTTGCGCTATGGAGGACAAAATCTGCTCCCATCTTCAACGGATTTTGCAGATAAGGCGAACAGAATGTATTATCTACAACTACACGAACCCCATATTTTTTCCCGACTTTGATGGCTGCTTCAAGATTCACCAGCTCCATTGTCGGATTGATCGGAGTCTCCACATAGATGCACACGGTTTCCGGCTTGATAGCTGCTTCTATTTCTTCTTCGGTCGTCATCGAAACCAAATCATGCGTGATGCCATATTTTTCTTCCATTATTTCAAGCAACCCGAAAGTACAGCCATAAATCCCCCTCGAACAAAGTATATGGTCATTGGCTTTTGTCAGATATATAAGAATCGCACTTACCGCAGCCATACCAGAACCGAACGCCAGAGCCCCTTCGCCGTATTCGATTTCTGCCATCCGTTCTTCAAGCACACGGACCGTCGGGTTGCCGAGCCGCGAATATATATTGCCTTCCGCATTGCCCGCAAAACGGTTTTCTCCCTCTTCCGCTGTGGCAAATGAAAAAGTAGAAGTCTGATAAAGCGGTGCCGCCAAGCTGTCATGGTGTTTTGAACTGTCATATCCTTTGTGAATTACCGCAGTTTCCATACTCATTTTAGATTTGTTCATCTTTTACACCCCTTATGAATAAATAGTAAGCGCTTACATTAGTCATTTTTATTCTATCCTGAAACCTAATAAAAGGAAAGTGGCCTTTCTTTAATTGAATATATGAATTGACTTTGAACATTAAAATCGTTTATACTATGCTTTGTGTAAAATAATCGCAGCAGTTGTATGTGCCTGCTCGTCCATTTTATTCCTTATAGTTAAGACGCTGGCTTATGCCTTCGTGCAACTATAGAGGTGTATCGCGTAACTCTTGGCTGCTGAGCGAAGATACAGGACTATAAAATGGCTTGCAGCATGAATGCATCTGGTTTTTATTTTACTCTAAAAACCAACAATAGAGGAGGAGACTACTATGTCTCGTTATACAGGTCCAGCATGGAAACTGTCCCGCCGTTTGGGTATTTCCCTTTCAGGTACAGGTAAAGAATTAGAAAAACGCCCTTACGCACCAGGTCAACACGGTGCTAACCAACGCAGAAAAGTTTCTGAGTACGGTTTGCAATTGCAGGAAAAACAAAAATTGCGCTTCATGTTCGGTGTAACTGAACGCCAATTTAAAACGCTATTCAACAAATCTGGTAAAATGCCAGGTAAACACGGTGAAAACTTCATGATCTTGCTTGAAGCTCGCCTTGACAATGTTGTTTACCGTTTAGGTCTTGCGCGCACACGTCGCCAGGCTCGCCAATTGGTAAACCACGGACACATTCTTGTTGATGGTAAACGCCTTGACATCCCGTCTTACAGCGTAAAACCAGGACAAACAATCGCTTTCCGTGAAAAATCAAACAACCTTGATGTCGTTAACGAAGCAATTGAAGTGAACAGCTTTGTTCCTGAATACGTTTCTATCGACGCTGACAAAAAAGAAGGTACATTTGTACGCTACCCAGAACGCAGCGAATTGTCTGCTGAAATCAACGAGCAATTGATCGTTGAGTACTACTCACGTTAATCTTACGATTTCAAACCCCAAACCGGTTCTCCGGTTTGGGGTTTTTCTGATGCATCCGGAGATTTATACTTTGTGATAAACTGGAGAAAACGGAGGTGCAGCAATGAGACTTATATCAATTTGCCCGAGCAACACAGAATTGCTGGCTTTTTTGGGCGCAGAAAAAATGCTGGTCGGCATCGACGATTACTCGGACTGGCCAGAATCTGTCACCCACTTGCCGAGACTTGGGCCGGATCTTTCCATCCGCATGGATGAACTTGAAAAACTGGAGCCTGATTTAGTGCTGGCATCTTTGAGCGTCCCAGGCATGGAGAAAAACGTTGAAGAATTGAAGAAGAGAAAAATTCCTCATATAATTTTAGATCCGCAAAGCCTCGAAGACATAGGACAGGATTTACTGACAGTGGGAGAAGCATGTGGAATCGATGCTCTTTCCGCTTATGCTGCCTACACTTCAACCATTGAAGAAATAAAATCACGTTCTGCTGCTGTCGAAAGCCGCCCTTCACTCTATTGGGAATGGTGGCCGAAACCAATTTTCACGCCAGGCAGAGTCAATTGGCTGACAGAAATCAGTGAAATTACCGGCGGATGGAATGTTTTTGAAGACAAAGACTCCGCCAATGTCCAGACAGACTGGGAAGACGTATTAAACAGAGATCCCGATCACATCCTGCTCGCATGGGTTGGCATCATGACCGCTAAAGTAAAGCCAGAACTGGTTCGGAAAAGGCCGGGATTTAATACAATGAAAGCTTCCGACAGTATCAGTGTGATGGAAGAAGAACTTTATTGCCGTCCCTCTCCACGCTTGATCGAAGGCGCCATCAAGCTCGGCAAGCTGATCCATCCGGAACATTTCGATTCAATGGAAGTTCCCCCTTTTTTGAAACACGAATAACATATAGCAATCAAAGAGCATCCATCTATCCAATCAAAAGTAAAAGCAGCGCCTTCCTGAATGGAAGACGCTGCTTTTATATGTTTAATCATTTTGACATGAATTTTATAAGTCTCTGCTTCCTCTGATTCCGCCGGTTCTGCGTTCGCCGCCGACCAAAGGATCATTATCAATGAAACTATCGCGGTCATTGCGATCTGGAATATCAATAGTATCATCTTCAACGAATACGAGAATTTCTCCTTCTTTGAAGCGGCTTTCATATTCCTTCGCTTCGTCTTCAGGAATGCCCATGCCGATTAAAGCACCTGCAAGTCCGCCGACGCCAGCTCCTGCTGCAGCGCCTGTCAAACCAGCAACAATTGGTCCTGCCGCAACAATCGGCCCGATTCCCGGGATTGCCAAGGCACCGATTCCGACCAGTACGCCTCCGAGTCCGCCAAGTGCTCCACCGGCCAACGCGCCAGTAGCCGCACCTTCGCCGGCATGAGTACCCGTTTCTTCAGTTACGTGTTTCGTTTCTTCCTCATCTTTACCAAGGACAGAAATATCTTCTGTTCGATGTCCTCTTCTTTTCAAATCTTCAATTGCTTCGATTGCTTGTTTCTCTGAACGATATGATCC
>CAZGMW010000077.1:0-7292 GCA_964526895.1 uncultured Planococcus sp.
AATATCGGCCGTTTCGAAGGCGGTAAAGCAACTAACATCGTTTGTGAAGAAGTGAGTATCCTGTCGGAGGCGCGCTCGATCCGTGAAGATAAACTTGCCGCCCAAACGGCTCATATGGAAAGTGTTTTTGAAAACACTGCCGCAAGTTTTGGCTGCACCGCTAAGACAGAAGTGAAATTGATGTATCCCGGTTTCCATTTTGAGGAAGATGAACCTGTGGTAGAAATTGCAAAACGTGCTGCAGAAAAGATTGGCCGCCCATCACCTGTATTGACAAGTGGTGGAGGAAGTGACGCCAATATTTTCAATGGTTTCGGAATTCCGACAGTGAATCTTTGTGTCGGATATGAAGAGATCCATACAAAAAACGAACGGATGCCGATTGAAGAACTTGAAAAACTTGCAGAAATGCTCGTCGAAATCATCAAGGAAATTTCAAGGGGTTAATTGCATAAATAGATTGCCTATTATAGAAGGAAGAGAGAACAGGATGTATGTTCTCTCTTTTTTTGTTAAGATTAAAGAAAACAATTGGAGCGATTGCAATGGCTGGCCGAGTTATATTCCATATCGATATGAATAGTTTCTATGCCTCCGTGGAGCAGTCGCATGATCCGTCTTTAAAAGGCAAAGCCCTTGCAATAGCCGGCAATCCGAAAGAGAGGCGTGGCATCATTGTGACTTGTTCCTATGAAGCGAGGGCACATGGTATCTATACGACAATGCAGGTACACGAAGCAAAACGGAAATATCCTGATCTTCTTTTACTGCCGCCAAATTTTGAACGATACCGGGCAGCATCAAAAGCGATGTTCGAGATTCTCCGATCTTACACAGATCAAGTGGAACCTGTTTCCATCGATGAGGCGTATATAGATGTAACGGACTTACTTGATGAACGCACAGCGCCAGGTTTGGCGGAAGAACTGCAACAGCGCATCAAAGCTGAGCTGGATCTGCCCTGTTCCATAGGTATTGCACCAAATAAGTTCCTGGCGAAAACAGCTTCTGATATGCAAAAACCGATGGGCATCACCATTCTCCGTAAAAGAGATATACAGCAGATGCTGTGGCCGTTGCCGGTGATTGAAATGCATGGAATCGGAGATAGTACAGCGGGTAAGTTAAAAAAGCTTGGCATTTTGACAATAGGTGAGCTTGCTGAAGCAAATTCAGGGCTTATCAAAGAAAAAATGGGTAAAAACGGCATCAGGCTGCAGGCACGCGCCAACGGAATCGACAGCCGTGAAGTGGATCCGGATTCGATCTATGATACAAAAAGTGTCGGAACATCCACCACTTTGCCGATTGATGAAACAGATGAAGAAAATCTGAAGAAGATTTTTCGAGAGTTAAGCGATAAAGTGGCCAAACGGCTTGAAGCCAAAGAATTGGCTGGCCCGACTGTCAGTATCCAAACCCGCAGTGCCGATTGGCAAAACCGGACGCGCAGCCTGACTTTGAAAAACACTGTATGGAAAGCCGATGACATTTACAGCAATGCATGGAATCTTTTTACGAAACATTGGAATGGCGAGCCGTTGCGATTAGTAGGGGTCACTGTATCCAATGTGGAGGATAAAGGTGAAATGACCGAACAATTGTCGCTGTTCAGTTTTCAGGAGCACGTGAAAGATGAACCGATTCTTGATCTGATGTCAAAATTGGAGAAGAGGTTCGGGAAATCCGTTTTATCGAAAGGCACCAAATTGAAAAAAAACAATTATGATTCGAAAACTAGTTTCAGTAAAGATTTCCTTGATGATCACGATAGAAAGTAGGGTCTGTATGCAATTATTATTTTTGGGAACAGGAGCAGGCATGCCGTCCAAACAGCGCAATACTTCAGCTTTGGCACTGAAGCTTCTGGAAGAAAGAGGGGCTGTCTGGCTGTTCGATTGCGGGGAAGCCACGCAGCATCAAATTCTTCATACGACATTAAAGCCCCGTAAGATCGAGAAGATTTTTATCACGCATCTTCATGGAGATCATATTTTTGGATTGCCGGGATTGCTTGGTTCGCGCTCGTTCCAGGGGGGCGATGAACCGATTGAAATATATGGACCAGCAGGGATTAAGGAGTTTGTGGATAGTGTACTTCGAATCAGCAGAACGCATCTCAATTACAGTATCCGCTTTATCGAAGAACTTGAAGGCATTATATTCGAAGATGAATTAATGAAGGTCACAACTGCAAAACTCGATCACGTGATACCTTCGTACGGCTTCAGAATCGAACAAAAAGCCTTGCCGCCTAAATTGTTGATCGACAGGGCCCGTGAAATGGGAGTGCCTAAAGGTCCACTGCTGGCAAAGCTGAAAAACGGAGAAGATGTGACATTGGAAGATGGCTCCACTATCCTAAGTGAAGACGTTACAGAGCCTGGAGAAAAAGGATTTGTTGTAACCATTCTTGGAGATACGCGTTACTGCCAGTCAGCAGTCAGACTCGGACAAAATGCAGATGTGCTTGTCCATGAAGGAACTTTTGATACAAATACAGAAAAATTGGCTGGAGAATACGGACATTCAACCATTAAAGAAGCGGCAGAAACAGCCAATCAGGCTAAAGCCGATACTTTGATCGTCAATCATATGAGTTCCCGGTTTCTACCGGAGGATGAAAAGCTGCTAATGAAAGAAATGCGGTCTGTGCATGAAAAATCTTATATTGCACACGATTTTGATGAGTTCGAATGGAAAATACATGAGCGGCGCTTGAAAAAATTATAAGTGATGGATATAGAAGTCTTCTATAGAAGGAGGCTTCTTTTTTGTTCAGAATAGGGACATACGACTAAATGATTTAATTACATATTGAAGATTGAAAGGAAATATTCCCAGCGCGTAAAATAATATTTCATTATTTTGGATAAAAAGAATTAAATTCAGCTAAATAATAGAACAAACGTTCTGTTTGTGATAAAATATAATTACAGTTGTATGAGGGCGGTTTGGCCATTCCCCAGGAAAGGGGGTGGTGATATGACGGTTTACGAATCATTTGGATTGGTCTTTACAAGCATCGGGCTGACGATCAGCGGCTTGAGCCTGATCATTTCAATGATTTTAGTCGCAAACAAAAAAAAATAACCGTCCCATGTGGCGTGGAATAACGGTTATTTAATGCCTTGAATTCCAGCCAACCGCTCTTATATCGCGGCATACAGCTGGCCGAATGCGAAAGCATTCGGTTTTTTGCTTTACATAAATTGTACTCAATATACTTTTATTATACTAAATCTACTCTATTTTGCAACTGACTTAAACCCATCCCCGTTTATAAGGCACAGGAGCCTCTATTTCAGCCCCCAGCTCTTTGGATGCGCGGTAAGGCCAATAAGGATCACGAAGCAGTTCGCGGGCAAGGAATACCATATCCGCCCGGTTATTCTGCAGAATTTCCTCAGCCTGTAATGGACTGGTGATCAATCCGACTGCGCCAGTTGGAATATCCGCACCATATCTGATAGTCTCAGCAAATTTCACCTGGTAACCCGGATAGACCGGTATCTGCGCAGGCACCAGGGCACCGGAGCTGACGTCAATGAGATCGACACCTTGCTGTTTCATCCATTTCACCATTTCGAGATACAGTTCCGGTGTCATGCCACCTTCTGTGTAATCATGGGCTGATATCCGGACAAAAAGAGGCTTTTGCCATACTTCATTTACTGCATCGATGATCTCGCGCAGTATGCGGTAACGGTTTTCGGCACTGCCTCCGTATTCATCCGTCCGCTTATTGGTCAGCGGTGAAAGAAATTCATTGATCAAGTAACCGTGTGCTGCGTGCAGTTCAATGACATCGAAACCGGCTTTATCGGACCGGATAGCTCCCAGTCTAAAAGCATCAACAGTTTCTGCAATTTCCTGTTTAGTCATTTCACCAGGAGTCTTGTAATTTTCATTGAACGGCAGGGCAGAAGGGGCTTGGATGTCCCCTTCAACCGTCGCTTTTCTTCCGGCGTGCGCCAATTGTATGCCGGTTTTCGCACCGGAAATTTTTATCAGGCGTACTAGTTCGGAGAGTCCGTCAATATGTTCGTCATCCCATATGCCGAGATCGCGTGCCGATATGCGACCTTGTGGCTGGACTGCGGTTGCTTCGAGAATGATCAGCCCGGAGCCGCCGACTGCACGTGTCGGGTAATGGATCCGGTGCCAGTCTGTAACGCGTCCATCTTCGTTATCGCTTTCATACATACACATAGGTGCCATTACGATTCTGTTTTTAAAAGTCACATTTTTTAATGTCAGGGCTTCGAAAAGTTTTGCCATCAATAATCCTCCTCCATACATAAATCCAGTATACCGGAAGAATTATTTGAATTCCTTTCCAAGCTCCCGGGAACGCGCGGCAGCTGCACTGACGCATTGTTCCACGATGTCCTTGAAATTATTTTCGGCCAGCGAGTCAAGCCCGGCCGCAGTCGTGCCATTTGGGCTGGTTACTTTCCGGCGCAATTCCGCAAAATCTTCCTGCTGCATCATCTCAGCCGCGCCAAGGAATGTCTGGCGAACCAATTTTTTTGAATCAGCAGCTGATAGTCCGTTTGCGACACCCGCTTCACGCATGGCTTCCGCAAAATAATAAAGATAAGCAGGTCCGCTGCCGGCTACTCCTGTCAGCGCATGTAATTGGTCTTCTTCCACTACAGTCACGCTGCCGATGGACGATAATAAATTGCGCAGTTCATGCTGCTGCTCTTTTGATACATATTTGCTCCAGGCTACACCAGTCGCGGACTTTCCGACCTGTGCAGAGGTGTTTGGCATTGCCCGTGCAACAGGGAAATTGCCGACATGGCGCTGGATCGTGTCAATTGAGACTCCTGCAGCTACAGAAACAATTACCGTATTGCCAGTCAATTTCTTTTTGATGCCAGCAAGCGCCGCTGCGACATCCTTCGGTTTCATCGCCAACAGGATGAAATTCGCGTCTTTCAATTCCGTCTTGTCTTCGTCAACAATATTAACGCCGTATTCGTCATGCAGAAATTCCAATCGTTCTTGATCTGATCTGTTCATCACTGAAATTTCTTCAGGTTTCATTATACGTTTATTGATCCACCCATGTATCATGGATTCAGCCATTGATCCGGCTCCTACACATACAATTTTCATCTTTCTCCACTTCCTTTTCTCAAAATAAAAAGCGCAATCATCCCTGTTGATCAAGGACGAAAACGCTGTGTTTCCGCGGTACCACCTAGCTTTGTCTATTAAGACACCACTCGATATCCTTAACGCGGATCTACGGCCGTATTTTCACACGGCAGCTCAAAAGCAGGTTCGAAAAGGGAGAGGGGGTACGCATTTCAGCTTCAGCGGCACTCTCTTTGCACCATCACCTTTTGTACTGATCTTTATCAATGCTTAGATATGTATATAAATTATACGGATAGCCCCTTTGAATGTCAAATGGCTTCCCGGGATGACGCCAGTGCATTTTAGAGGTATGATAGATGAACAGTCATTCATTTTTAAAGGGGCGAATCATATTGAATATACACAAAAACATACATAAAATTATCATTCCCACACCTTTTGCTGTGGGCGATGTAAACTCCTATCTATTAAAAGGTGAGATGTTAAGCCTTGTCGATGCGGGCCCAAAAACACCTGAAGCTTGGGAAGCGCTGACTTTCGGTTTGAAAGAAGCAGGTGTGAGACCGGAAGATATCGAACAGGTATTTCTCACTCATCATCATCCAGATCATGCCGGATGGATTGACGGTTTTGACAATGCCAAATTATTCGGCCACCCGTATAACGACTTGTGGCTTCGAAGAGACCAGGCGTTTTTAGAATTTCACGATGCGTTTTATCTTGAACGTCTGAAAGAAGAAGGGGTCCCGGACGATCAATTGTTTTGGATCAAACGCATGAAACGGCCACTAAGCCTGATGGGGAGCCGTCCTCTTGATATGACGATTAACGAAGGAGATGCGTTGCCGGGTCATCCGGGATGGGAAGTTTTGGAGACTTTGGGCCATGCACAAAGCCACCTTTCTTTTTGGAATGAAGAAAGCGGTGAAATGATCGGCGGTGATCATGTGATTGCAAAAGTTTCGTCAAATCCATTGATTGAGCCGCCGCTCGATCCTTCGATGGGCAGGCCAAAATCGATGCTGCAGTATAATGCTTCGCTCTCCCGGCTCTTGAAAATGCCAGTGGACGTAATTTACAGCGGACATGGAGAAGAAATCAGGAATAGCCATGAACTGATTACTGAACGTTTAGCCAAACAACATGACCGCGCTATGAAAGTTCTTGCGATGATAAGTGCTGAAGAAAAGACGGTTTACGATTTGGCGGTTCAATTATTTCCTCGCGCTTATGAAAAGGAGCTGGGTCTCACTCTTTCAGAAACCATCGGACAAATCGATTATCTTCTCGAAGACGGTCTGATAACTGAGCGGATGGATGATAAAGGAGTCTTCTATTATAAAGAAGCTTAAATTTACTGCAAATTGTTTTAATTGCAACTATTTGGGTAAGCGTGTAAAATAAACGCGTCAGTCATTAAATGTCATCATCAAGATTAACTGGAAAAGGAATGAAAAAATATGAAAAAAATGAGTTTCTTATTAGTTGGATTAATGCTTTTATCAGCATGTTCAGAGGAAGAGGCAACACCTGTCGAACCCGAAGAAACTGAAGAAGTCGCAGTAGAAGAAGAAGAGCAGGAAGATGCTGTGGAGAAGGAAATGACGGAAAGCGGTTTTATTACGCAAATCCAAAACGATAGAATTCTTGTCAACAATGTCTTTTTCACAGTTGGTGAAGAAGTTGAAGTTGATTCTACAGATGGCAGCGAAACTTCTGAGGCAGTACTCAGTGATCTGCGTACTGGCATGAAAGTGGATGTTTCTTATACTGGAACTCTGGAAGAAGGTTTTCCTTTAACTGGCGAAGCAGACAGTATCACAATACTGAACGACGAAGAAACTTTAGAACAAACTGAAGCTTTGCAGGCTTATATTAATCAGGAACAAATTTCTACGCTCATTATTCTCGGCTTACCGATAGTAAGTGATGGTGAAATCAGGTTCCTGTCGAATGATACGGCAACAGGGGATCTGCAGGAAGTCCGCATTGATCTGGAAACGCAAGAATATACAATAGGAAACAATGAAGGAACCGAAGAAGAAACGGAAGAAACAGCAGAAACTGAAGAAGCGAGTTAAAGGCAGAACGGTGGAACCAGTTTCCACCGTTTTTTTTATCCTTTTTTTTAATGCCTCCACCTTCCTTATTATTTTAATCATTTTTTTTTTTTTTATATT
>CAZGMW010000078.1:0-7292 GCA_964526895.1 uncultured Planococcus sp.
GAATTTCGATTTGACGCAAGAACAACAGATGATTAAGAAAACGATGAAGGAATTTGCTGACAAGGTTGTTGCTCCGGGAGCAATCGACCGAGACAGAAGCAAGGAATTTCCGACAGAAATTTTTAAGCAGCTTTCCGACATGGGGATGATGGGATTGCCGTTTGATGAAAAATACGGCGGCGCCGGAGCCGACACGACAAGCTTTGCGATTGTCACTGAAGAATTGAGCCGTGCCTGTGCATCTACAGGGATTACCTATTCTGCCCACATTTCACTCGGTGGTGCTCCGCTCAACCTTTTCGGCACAGATGAGCAGAAAGAAAAATATTTGGCTCCGATCTGTTCAGGCGAATCATTCGGGGCATTTGGTTTAACGGAACCAAACGCAGGATCTGATGCAGGTGGAACGGAAACGCGTGCAATTGAAGACGGTGATGATTGGGTCATCAATGGCTCAAAAGTGTATATCACTAATGCCAGCCATGCCAAGCATTTGGCGATTACGGCAATCACAGGCATGAATGACGGCAAGAAAGAAATCAGTGCAATTATTGTGCCTACGGACGCGGAAGGTTTTACAATCATCGACAATTACGAAAAAATGGGCCTCAATGCATCCAACACGACTGAATTAGTGCTGGAAAACGTGCGTGTTCCTAAAGAAAACCTGTTAGGCAAGCGAGGAGATGGGTTTAAGCAATTCCTGGTAACACTGGATGGCGGACGCATCGGGATTGCCGCGATGGCAGTCGGAATTGCGCAGGCAGCATTTAACCGTGCCTTGGCCTATTCCAAAGAACGCAAACAATTCGGTAAAACATTATCCGAATTCCAGATTACACAATTTAAATTAGCCGATATGGCGATGAAGATTGAATTGGCACGCACGATGGTCTATAAAGCAGCTTGGCTCAAAGACCAGGGGCGCCCGTTCACTAAAGAAGCTTCGATGGCGAAATTATATGCTTCTGAAATCTCAATGGAAGTTGCCAACGAAGCGATTCAAATCCATGGCGGCTACGGGTATATGAAAGAATATGAAGTGGAACGCTATATGCGTGATGCCAAACTTCTTGAAATCGGAGAAGGTACTTCGGAAGTTCAACGAATGGTTATTGCAAGACAAATAGGCTGTTAAATTACTGAATTTGTCACAATCACTTAAAACTTATCCGTTATGCCTTTCGGTTTTAAGAAGAATACAGTACAATAATGAATGATACGGATACTATCATTTGTAGAACTTGAAGAGGGAGGGGTAACGGATGCAAAAAAATGCAATTGTACCTTATATCTTAATCATGGCTTTCGGTATCGGCTTGATTTTCTTCCTGTCATTGGAAGGTGTCGGAAACGAAGCTGAAATTGCTGAAGAACACGCTGCGGAAGAAGGCGGCGAAGCAGTTGAAGGTGAAGAAGGCGAAGGCGGAGAAACGGCAGACGCTGGGGAATTTGATCCTGAAGCAGTGTATCAGGCAAGCTGTGTTACTTGCCACGGTTCAAGCTATGAAGGTGGCGTTGGTCCATCATTAGTAGATACGGAACTTAGCCAAGAAGAGATTGAAGTAATCCTTGCAGAAGGAAAAGGCGCTATGCCTGGCGGTCTTGTCGAAGCAGAAAATATTCCGGAAATGGCCGAGTGGGTCTTATCACTCGGAGAATAATAGCAAAAAACCCTTAGTTCTTCTGAGCTAAGGGTTTTTCTATAAAATGGAGGATTATGGATGAACGCGCATCAATTATCAGAAAGACTTAGACGAGTAGCCGCCTATGTTCCAAACAAAGCGGTTCTAGCTGATATCGGAAGTGACCATGCCTACCTTCCGTGTTACTTGGCTTTAAAAGGTGATATATATAAAGGAATTGCCGGAGAAGTGGTCAAAGGCCCTTATGAATCTGCACAGCGCCAGGTGCGTCAGGAAGGCTTGGAAGACGTCATAGAAGTCAGATTGGCCAACGGACTGTCCGCAATCGATCTTGCAGATGGCGTTACTGCCGTTACAATAGCAGGAATGGGTGGGCCATTGATCGCATCCATCATTGAAGAAGGAAAAGAAAAATTGGCAGGTGTGGAACGTTTGATCCTGCAGCCGAATGTCCATGCCAAAGCCATTCGTGAATGGGCAGCAGCAAACAGCTGGATCATTATCGAAGAAGAAATCCTGAAAGAAAATGATAAAATTTATGAGATCCTTGTACTTCAACCGTCTGCAGCACCCGTTATTTTTTCGGAAAGAGAGCTTTTGATGGGGCCTTTGCTCTTGAAAGAAAAAACTCCTGTGTTTATAGAAAAGTGGGAGAGGGAAAGTTCCCAATGGGAAAAGATTCTGCTATCCATGGAGTCGACTGAACAAACAGGGGAAATCTTAACTAAAAAACAGGAACTGATCGAGAAAATTAGAATTGCGAAAGAGGTGCTGCATGGTGAAAATACCTAATGGCCAGCAAATCATCGAAGAATTTGAGAAATGGTCTCCCAAATATTTGGCGGTGGATGACGATTCTATCGGACTTCAAGTAGGCACATTGAATAAAAAAGTCGAACGCGTACTGGTGACGCTTGACGTCAATGAAGCTGTCGCCGATGAAGCGATTTCCAAAGGGGCGAATTTAATCATTGCACATCACCCCCCGATTTTTCGTCCACTGAAAAATCTCCAGACTGATTTTCCAAAAGGCCGGCTAATGGAAAAACTCATCAAGCATGATATAGCCGTCTATATAGCGCATACAAATCTGGATGTGGCTGCAGGCGGAGTTAATGATCTTTTGGCCAAGGCACTCGGACTTCAGCAGACTGATGTACTGGTCCCAACTTACGAAGCGGAACTTGTAAAAATTGCTGTTTTTGTTCCTGAGAGCCATGAAGATCAATTGCGTGAAGCGCTCGGCAATGCTGGCGCCGGTTCAATCGGGGATTATGAGCATTGCAGCTATACCTTATCTGGGACCGGGCGTTTCCGGCCGACAGCACAAGCAGATCCGTATATCGGGGAATCAGGAAAAATGGAAAAAACCGCAGAGTCTAAAATAGAGGTGGTTGTCCGGAAATCTGAAAAAGACCGGATTATCCGTGAAATGATTTCGGCTCATCCATACGAAGAAGTTGCATATGATGTGTTTACGCTGGAAAACAAGGAAGTGCCAATGGGACTTGGAAGAGTTGGTATTTTGAAGGAAGAAATGACTCTTCGAAGCTTCACTGAAATGGTAAAAGAAAAACTTCAAGTGCCTTTTGCCAGAGTAGTGGGAGATGAAGGGGACAAAGTTAAAAAAGTGGCAGTTCTAGGTGGAGACGGCAATAAATACATTTATCAGGCCAAGCGGGCTGGAGCTGATGTTTATGTGACAGGAGATATGTATTTCCACACGGCCCAGGATGCTCAGGCAATTGGTCTGAATATAGTCGATCCCGGTCATCATGTCGAAAAAGTGATGATTCGTGGAGTAGTCGAGTATATGACTGAACAGACGAACTGGCAATGTGAATTCTTGGCATCTGAATTGGATACGGAACCTTTCCGGTTAATCTAAAAAAACGCCATTTCTGCAATTTGCAGAAATGGCGTTTTCGTTTTTCTAGTGTCCAGACTCCAACGGCCAACTCCTCGAGTCGTAAGCCCCACTGGCTAGGCGGCTGAAAACATGCCGCTACGCCAGCGTGTCTTACGCTTGTCGGAGCTGAACGGCCGTTTCCGCTTTTCTTTATTCCCCTACCGGATAAGGCTCAATGCGTTCGGATGGTTTCGGATGCTTGATCTTCGGCAGGATTTTATTGAGTGGGACAGAACGAGTCAGGTGATGCGTTTCTGGATCTTCCGGGTCGTATTTATCAAGATAGTTCATCACTTCTTTGACGATTGGCGTAGGGGTGGAAGCACCTGCAGTTACACCAACTGTTTCGACTCCTTCTAACCATTCAAGTTTCAATTCGGACAAATCGGAAATACGGTAAGCCGGAGTGCCGGCGATGTCTTGAGAAACTTGAGCCAAACGGTTTGAGTTATTGCTCATCGGATCGCCGATGACGATCAACAGGTCTGCTTCACCCGCCTGTTCGGCGACAGCTTCCTGGCGAACCTGTGTAGCAAGGCAAATTTCCTTATGGACTTCGGAATGCGGGAATTTTTCAGAGAGCCTTTCCATCATGGCTACAACATCCCATTGGCTCATAGTCGTTTGGTTTGTGATGATTATTTTGTCGGCTGTCAATTCAAGATTATTTACATCATCCACGTTTTCGACGAGGTGTACCAGGTCTGGAGCGACGCCGATTGCCCCTTCCGGCTCCGGATGGCCGCTCTTGCCGATATAGACGATATGGTAGCCTTCAGCCGTTTTTTCACGGATCAAATCGTGGGTGACAGTGACGTCCGGACAAGTGGCATCGATTGATACGAGACCTTTTCGGCGAGCCAGTTCACGAACTTGCGGCGAAACGCCGTGTGCGGTAAAAATAACGGTGCCTGATTCGACTTTTTCCAGTATCTCGAGACGGTTAGGGCCGTCAAGCGTGATGATGCCATCCGCTTCAAACGCGTCTGTGACATGTTTATTGTGGACAATCATTCCCAGTATATAAATGGGGCGCGGCAAAGTTTCGTCCATTGCGGCATTTTTCGCAATAACCATTGCATCCACCACTCCATAGCAGTATCCTCTTGGCGATATTTTCATTACTTTCATCTGGTACCGCTCCTTTCAACAATCAATACTTCTATTATAACGGAGACGGCACAGCATTACAAAAGTTGCATCGCTCCAAACAGCCGATTTATGCTATAATATACGAAGCGTAAGGAGGGAATTACATCCCATGACAAAATTCAACGAATATTCATTAAAACCATTCCTATTAGAGGCAGTGGAGAAACTTGGTTTTACAGAACCGACTCCGATCCAAAAACAGATTATGCCTCATATATTGAAAGGCAACAGTGCGATCGGCCAATCCCATACAGGGACAGGCAAGACGCATAGTTTCATCATTCCCATCGTCGAACGGGTCGACGTCAGCCGTGCCGAAGTGCAGGCTGTCATCGCAGCACCGACACGAGAGCTTGGAACACAGATCTACAATGAAATACTGAAGCTTACCGAAGGATCCGGCATCGAAGTCAAATCGTTTATCGGTGGAACCGACAAACAGCGGTCCATCAATAAATTGAAAACGCAGCCGCATATCGTAATCGGTACCCCGGGAAGACTGAAAGATATGGTCAACGAACGCGCATTATTCGTGCATACAGCGAAAATCCTTGTAGTGGATGAAGCGGATTTGGCGTTTGATATGGGCTTTATCGAAGAAATTGACCAAGTGGCAGGAAAAATGCAGGAAGACCTTGAAATGTATGTCTTTTCCGCCACAATTCCTGAAAAGCTGAAACCGTTCCTGAAAAAATATATGGAATCACCGATCCATGTGAATCTTGGCGACAAACGCCCTACAGCAGAAGGCCTGGATTTTTATCTTGTCCCTGTCCGCAGCAAGAAGAAAATGGAGCGCCTGAAAGAAGTGATGGAAGTCATCAATCCATACCTGGCGATCATTTTCGTGAACACCCGTACCAATGCGGATTATGTAGCAGATCAATTGGCAAAAGACGGCATCAAAGTCGGACGTGTACACGGTGACCTTGCTCCCCGTGAGCGTGTAAAAATGATGAGACAGATTCGCGACCTTGAGTATCAGTATATCGTTGCCACAGATTTAGCGGCACGCGGTATCGACATCCAAGGTGTCAGCCATGTCATCAACTACGAATTGCCGGAAGACCTGGAATTCTTCATTCACCGCGTCGGCCGTACTGCCCGCGCTGGAATGAAAGGGTTGGCAATCACTTTGTTCAAACCTGAAGAAGATGACGCGATTGTCCGTGTTGAGAAGATGGGCATTCCTTTCCAACAGAAAGACATTGTAAAAGGTGAATTCGTAGACCTGAAAGAGCGCCACAGCAGAAAAACGCGTGTACGCACAACAAATGAAGCGGATGCTAAAGCCAAAACAATGGTCCATAAACCGAAATCGGTTAAACCGATGTACAAGAAGAAGATGAAGTGGAAAATGGACGAAATCAAAAAAGCGGAACGCAGAAAAAACCGCAAGAAATAAGGAGTCGAAATTATGTTACTTGGATCGCACGTATCTATGAGCGGCAAGAAAATGCTGCTTGCAGCAAGTGAAGAAGCAGCCTCCTATGGAGCATCAACTTTCATGATCTATACAGGAGCGCCTCAGAACTCTCGACGTAAACCGATTGAAGAGCTTAATATTGAAGCGGGCAGGGCGCATATGGAAGCCAATGGCTTATCGAATATCGTCGTACACGCCCCTTATATCATTAATATAGCAAATACCCAAAAGCCTGAAACTTTCGCCCATGGCGTCGAATTCCTGCAAAAGGAAATTGAACGGACTGCGGCACTTGGAGCCAAGCAAATTGTTCTTCATCCAGGAGCGCATGTCGGTGCAGGAGCGGAAGCGGGGATTGCAAAAATCATTGAAGGTCTGAATGAAGTGCTGAGCCAGGATTTTCCAGTGAATATCGCATTGGAAACGATGGCGGGCAAAGGCACGGAATGCGGCCGCAGTTTTGAGGAAATCGCTGCCATAATTAGCGGTGTCACAAACAATGAACGGCTGTCAGTTTGCTTTGATACCTGCCATACGCATGATGCAGGCTATAATATCAAAGAAGACTTTAATGGAGTCCTTGAACAGTTTGATCGAATTGTAGGAATTGACCGTCTGCAGGTACTCCATATCAATGACAGTAAAAATGTCCGGGGTGCTGCCAAAGACCGTCATGAAAATATCGGATTTGGCGAAATCGGCTTTGAAGCATTGAACGGCATTGTCCATCACCGCGATTTGAAGGATGTCCCTAAAATCCTTGAAACTCCTTATGTTGGAGCGGATGCCAAAAATAAAAAAGCGCCATATGCATTTGAAATCGAAATGTTTAAAGCGGGTGTTTTTTCACCAGGCGTAATAGAAGAAATGAAAGCTCCTCTTTAATAGAGGAGTTTTTTTCTTAGCTTATTGATAAAGAAGATTAAAAAAGCCGATATTACGCAAAACAGCTCCGAAGGCATTAGCCGTGTCTTGCACGGAGAATGCCTTTGCGACGAAGTGCGCAGCACTGCAGGAGCACGTTTTTTAGGCTGCTCCTGCATCGCTGCGCTAGCTTCGTCGCAAAGAGCCGGCCTTGCAGGCTGCGGCCAACTCTTGGCTTGTGCTGAGCTAACTCGTGCTCGTTCCACTTCGCCCGAGTGGATCTCAGCACTTCGCT
>CAZGMW010000079.1:0-2695 GCA_964526895.1 uncultured Planococcus sp.
CCCGCAGGGAAGGTTTGACCGAACAGCATTCGGTCGAACCTTTGCGACGAAGCGCTGGCGCTGCAGGAGCATCGGTTTTCGCAGCGACGAGGAGGCTCAGGCAGCTGCGGAACGCGTTCGCCTGTCTCTGCATCGCTTCGCTAGCTTCGAGACATTAAAAGATATGCAGCGAAATTATTGAAGAAGTTGATGTTTCTCTACAACCTAATAAAACGGCTTTCTCCGGAAAGCCGTTTTAAAATTGTCAAAAAACCGATATTAAGGAATGTGTGAATATATAAAACGATAAAAAATATGAAATAGACAAGTGGATTAAAATAAATCATAAAAAATGAAATAAATTATAATTAATTAACTGAATAATTCATATAAAATGAAAATATACACAAAGGAGGAACTTGAAATGAAAACGGTTTCAGAACAAAAGGTCATCCAATATACAGGTACAAAGCTTAATACGAAAGGCTGGCAGCAAGAAGCGGCACTTCGCATGCTGATGAACAATCTGGATCCAGAGGTAGCGGAACGTCCGGAAGATTTGGTCGTATACGGCGGCATTGGCAAAGCGGCAAGAAATTGGGAGAGTTTTGACGCCATCGTGCGATCGCTGAAAGAACTTGAGAACGATGAAACGTTGATGGTGCAGTCCGGCAAGCCGGTGGCCATTTTCAAGACACACGAAAACGCACCGCGGGTTTTGATTGCCAATTCAAATATTGTTCCGGCTTACGCGAACTGGGAAACGTTCCATGAACTCGATAAGAAAGGCTTGATGATGTATGGCCAGATGACCGCTGGCAGCTGGATTTACATCGGTTCGCAGGGAATCGTGCAAGGAACCTATGAAACGTTCGCGGAGCTGGCGAAACAGCATTTCGGGGAGTCGCTGAAAGGGACGATTACACTGACAGCGGGTCTTGGCGGCATGGGCGGCGCACAGCCGCTCGCAGTAACGATGGCCGGCGGTGTCTGCATAGGCATCGAAGTGGATGAGACGAGAATCGACCGTCGCATTGCTACGCGTTACACAGACGTGAAAACAGATTCACTCGATGAAGCGATTCGATTGGCTGAAGAAGCGAAGGCGGAAGGACGCGCGTTATCCATCGGCTTATTGGGCAACGCAGCGGATGTGCTGCCGGAAATGATCCAAAGAGGCTTTACTCCGGACGTCTTGACGGATCAGACTTCAGCACATGATCCGTTGAACGGCTATATTCCATCAAAAATGTCGCTTGAAGATGCAGCTGCACTGCGGGAATCCGATCCGTCGGAATATGTGAAACTGTCGAAAGCGTCGATGGCGAGCCATGTGCGTTCAATGCTGGAAATGAAAGATAAAGGCGCCATTACATTTGATTACGGCAATAATATCCGCCAGGTCGCCAAAGATGAAGGCGTCGAAAATGCTTTTGACTTTCCTGGATTTGTGCCGGCTTATATCCGTCCTCAATTCTGTGAAGGAAAAGGGCCGTTCCGTTGGGTAGCATTATCCGGCGATCCGGAAGATATTCGCAAAACGGATGAAGTGATTTTACGCGAGTTCAGCTATAATACGCATCTTTGCAATTGGATCAAGATGGCGCAAGAGAAGATTCAATTCCAGGGATTGCCTGCGCGCATCTGCTGGCTGGGTTACGGCGAACGCGCACGATTCGGGAAAATCATCAACGATATGGTGGCGAGCGGCGAGTTGAGCGCGCCGATCGTTATCGGCCGTGACCATCTGGATTCCGGTTCAGTGGCATCGCCGAACCGCGAAACCGAATCGATGAAAGACGGTTCGGATGTTGTCGCTGACTGGCCAATCCTTAATGCGATGGTCAACGCAGTCGGCGGCGCGACATGGGTATCGCTCCATCATGGCGGTGGTGTCGGCATGGGCTATTCCATACACTCGGGTATGGTCATAGTTGCGGATGGCACGAAAGATGCCGAAGCGCGTTTGGAAAGAGTATTGACGACAGATCCAGGAATGGGTGTAGCGCGCCATGTTGATGCCGGCTACGAAATCGCCGAGAAAACAGCTCGTGAAAAAGGCGTGAACATTCCGATGATGAAAGGTGGAAACCAGAAAAATGACTAAAGCGGTTTGGATTAAACATGCACAGCTTGCAACAATTAAAGGCCAGCAAGGCCCCAGATCTAAAGAAGCGATGAGTGAACTTGGATTGATCGAAGACGGCAGCGTCTGGCTGGAGGAAGGAAAAATAGCGGCAGTAGGCACAACAGCCGAACTGGAAGCGAAATATGCTGACCGATCAGCGGAGGCTGAAGTCATCGATGCCAAAGGGCAATTGGTAACTCCTGGTCTTATCGATCCACATACGCATGTAGCATATGGCGGAAGCCGCGAAGGCGAATTTGAAAAAAGGCTGCAGGGCGTTTCCTATATGGACATTATGAATGCCGGCGGCGGAATACATGCAACGATGCGCATGACCCGCGAAGCGACGGAAGAGGAATTGGTGGAAGAGACGTCGAAACGCCTGGACTCATTCCTCGAACACGGCGTGACGACGGTTGAAGGGAAAAGTGGCTACGGCATGAATCTGGAAACAGAGCTGAAGCAATTGAAAGTGATGAAGAAGCTGAATGCGGACCATCCGATTGACCTGGTGCCAACATTCATGGGCGCACACGCAGTTCCAGCTGAATACAAAGGAAAAGAAGATGAGTTTGTTGATTACCTGAT
>CAZGMW010000079.1:2795-7137 GCA_964526895.1 uncultured Planococcus sp.
CGGAAAATGATCGATTCGGGAGTAGCGGTTGCGATTTCGACTGACTGCAATCCAGGATCATCGCCGACCGTTTCCATGCCGTTGGTTATGAACCTGGCCTGCATTTCGATGCGCCTGACGCCGGCAGAAGCTCTAGTGGCAGCTACGTACAATGCAGCTTGCGCAATAAAGCGCGAAGACCGTGCAGGATCGATTGAAGTCGGCAAGCAGGCAGATATTGTTTTATGGAAAGTGAAATCGTATCAGGAGCTGCAGTATTTATTCGGTGTGAATCATGTTGAAGCGGTTTGGAAAAATGGCGAGAAGGTGGTTGGATGAGTTATTTGAAAGGAACGGAATGGGCATGGCAGCCGGCGGAAAGAGTCACTCATGTGCATCATTGGGTCAAACACGAAGGGGAAGCGGATGTCATCCTTTTTGGCGCACCGCTTTCACGTTCATCGATCTCCGCTTCAGCGGCTTCGGAATATCCCGAAGCTTTCCGCAAAATGTGGAAAGGTTTTTCGGCTTACAACCTCGATGAACGAATCGACTTGACGAAAATTTCAGTGCGTGACGCCGGAGATGTCGCCATGCACACAACCAACATCAAAGAATCGCACCGCCGCATAGAAGAAACTGTGGAAGGCCTCGCGGACAGCAAGTTGACTTGCATGATTGGGGGTGACCATTCGACGACGGCCTGTGCGGTCAGAGGGGTGAAAAAAGCATTCTCCCATGAACGCATCGGCATCCTGCAGCTCGATACGCATCTCGATGTGCGGGATCCGAAAGAACTCGGACCAGCGAACGGTACGCCGATTCGCCAATTGATCGATGGTGAAACGGTCAAGGGAGAAGATGTTGTGAACATCGGTCTGCACGGTTATTTCAATGCGAAAGAATTGGTCGAGTACGCAGATGAAAAAGGTATCCAAATGGTGACGATGCGGGAAGCGAGAAGAGCCGGACTGACTGAAACAATCCGCAAAGCGGTAAAAGCACTTGAGCACGTTGACCGCATCTACGCCACAATCGACATGGATGTGCTCGACATCAGTGTGGCTCCTGGAGTGCCTGCTTCGACGCCAGGCGGAATGAAATCAGAAGAGTTGTTCGAGGCTTTACTCGAAATCGGCAAAACGGAGAAAGTAAGGCATATCGATTTTGTCTGCCTGGATCCGCAAAAAGATAATCATGTGTCAGCCACAGTCAAAACAGGGGTGTATGCGTGGCTGCAATTTATGACCGGCGTTGCGATGAGAACATAATCCATTAAAAGGGGATGGGGAAAATGGTCACTAGAGGGGTAAAAGAAAACAATCTTCCAGAAGTGAAAAGCAATCCAGGCATGTGGAAGTTTTTTGTTTACAGTTTTATCGGCGCTTTCATGTTTTTTGTACCCGTTACGATCGGAGAAAAAAGTACGATTATGCTCGACCATATCGTTTCTTTCCTGCGCGCCAATGTCAGCGGTGTTTTACCTTTTTACGCGCTTGCGGTGATTGCTGCAGGAGCTGTGTATCCATTCGTGTCAGGCACCTGGAAGAAAAGTACGGTGGATAAAGTGTTTTCGATCTTTAAAGTGATCGGTTTGATTGTGGGATTGATGATTGTGTTCAATATTGGCCCTGCTTGGCTGTTTGATCCCGATATGGGGCCATTCCTATTCAATGCATTGGTGATTCCGGTTGGCCTGCTGGTGCCGATCGGCGCAGTGTTTCTGGCTTTATTAGTCGGATATGGTCTGCTTGAATTTATCGGTGTCTTGCTGCAGCCGATCATGCGTCCGCTTTTCAAGACGCCAGGACGTTCTGCAATTGACGCCGCAGCATCCTTTGTCGGCAGTTACTCTTTAGGGTTGTTGATTACTAACCGTGTTTATAAAGAAGGGAAATATTCAGCGAAAGAAGCGGCAATCATCGCGACCGGCTTCTCTACGGTTTCCGCCACTTTCATGGTTGTCGTCGCGTCAACGCTCGATATTATGGATATGTGGCTGACTTACTTCTGGGTTACTTTAGTGGTGACATTCCTGGTAACCATGGTCACAGTCAGAATCTGGCCATTATCGAAAATTACAGATGATTACCATCCAGATGCTACTGCCCAGCCCGAGCAAAAAGTGACAGGCAACCGATTTACTGTAGCTTGGCGAGAAGCGAAAGAGACAGTAGGGCATGCCCCAAAACTGGCCGACAATGTTATGCAAAACCTGAAAGACGGAATATTGATGGCGATGGCGATTCTGCCGACGATCCTTTCCATCGGATTACTGGGTCTGGTTTTGGCTGAATTCACACCGCTCTTTGACTGGGTAGGCTATCTCTTCTATCCGTTTACATGGGCGCTTCAATTGCCTGAACCGATGCTGGTCGCCAAAGCCAGTGCACTTGGCATCGCTGAAATGTTCCTGCCGGCATTGTTCGTAACAGAGTCTGTATTGATAGTGAAATTCGTCATTGCAGTCGTTTCTGTATCTTCAATTATCTTTTTCTCTGCTTTGGTGCCGTGTATTGTAGCAACGGATATTCCATTGTCGATATCGAAACTGGTGGTGATTTGGGTGCAGCGCGTTATCCTGACGTTGATATTCGTTACACCTATCGCTTATTTAATCCTTTAATGCGGTGATGCGTTATCACTGTATCTTGTTAAATTATGGTAATTAATACTTGAGCTTTGCTTAGCTGAAATTTATACTGAGGGTAACTCAAGATGCGATAGCGGCTGCTATCGCATCTTTTTTCGAAGGGATGGGAATTGAATGATTACATTGACAGGGAACGATTTAACCATCGAACAATTACGAAGGATTCTTTTTGAGAATGAAACGATTGAATTGGATCCTGCTGCAATGGAACGTGTGCGTAAAAGCAGGGCAGCTGTCGATCGCATAGTAGCGGAGAAAAAGACCGTTTACGGCATCAACACGGGCTTTGGGAAATTCAGTGACGTCAGCATCTCGGAAGAAGACGTCAATCCGCTGCAGCTCCATTTGATCCGGTCACATGCCTGTGGCATCGGCAAACCATTTTCGGAAGCGGTTTCACGCGCGATGGTCGTGCTGCGCCTGAATGCGCTATTGAAAGGCTTCTCAGGAATTCGTCCGATTGTCGCTGAACGGTTGGCGATGATGGTCAATGAAAGGATTCATCCGGTCATCCCGCAACAGGGATCTCTGGGAGCATCGGGGGATCTCGCACCGCTTTCGCATTTGGCATTGGTACTGATCGGAGAAGGCGAATACTGGAAAGACGGCAAACCGGCAGACGCTTCAGCTGTCTGGCAGCAAAAAGGCATATCGCCTGTAGAATTGCAGGCGAAAGAAGGACTGGCGCTGATCAATGGCACGCAGACTATGACAGCTCAGGGTGTCGTTACGTATATCGAAGCGGAAACGCTGGCACTGCAAAGCGAATGGATCGCCGCAATAACATTCGAATCCTTATTCGGTGTCATGGATGCGTTTCATCCGGCAGTTCATGCGGCTCGCGGTTATAAAGAACAGATGGCGGTTGCCGAGCGCATGCGCTGGTGGCTGGATGGCAGCCGGCTTTCAACGGTGCAAGGAGAAAAACGCGTTCAGGATGCTTATTCACTGCGCTGTATCCCTCAAGTTCACGGCGCCAGCTGGCAGACGCTGGCTTATGTGAAAGAAAAACTGGAAATCGAAATGAATGCGGCTACTGACAATCCGCTGATTTTTGAAGACGGTGAAGTGGTAATTTCGGGAGGGAACTTCCACGGACAGCCGATTGCTTTTGCAATGGACTTCCTGAAAGTCGCAGTCGCTGAACTCGCCAATATCTCGGAACGGCGCATCGAGCGTCTCGTCAATCCGGCATTGAATGAAGGGCTGCCCGCGTTCCTGAGCCCTGAGCCCGGTCTTCAATCCGGTGCGATGATTCTGCAATATGCAGCGGCAAGTCTTGTTTCCGAAAATAAAACCTTGGCACATCCCGCTTCGGTCGATTCGATTCCATCTTCCGCAAACCAGGAAGATCATGTCAGCATGGGTACCATCGGTTCACGCCATGCGCGCGACATTACAGAAAATGCCCGCCGCGTACTGGCAATCGAAGCGTTCTGTGCAGCTCAGGCAGTCGAATACCGCGGAGCGGAAAGAATGTCGCCAAGAACAGCGGAGCGGCTCGGAGCAATACGGAAAGTAGCAGGACCGATCGATGAAGACCGCGTATTCAATCCGGACATCGAACGCATTGCGTCATTCCTATTGGAAGAAGCTTATCTTGGTGTCAAAAAGAGTGTGCTTTCTTAAAAGGGAAACTCAGATTGAATATAATCTATTCATATTCAATTGGCTCATTTACAAATGATATGACAAAAAGCGCTGTATGCT
>CAZGMW010000080.1:0-7125 GCA_964526895.1 uncultured Planococcus sp.
CTGCATGATCAATCAGATATTTTACAGCTTTCTTGTGGGAGCGCACTTTATCAATCGGTTTTAATTCCCCTTCCGCACTTATCTGGACAATCGGTTTGACTTGGAGAATACTGCCGATATAGTACTGTGCTCCACTCATACGGCCGCCTTTGTATAATTGGGATAAATTGCCGATTAAAATATAATTCCGGAAGTCGGCAGTTTCTGTTTCAAGCTTCTTTGCAATTTGTTCCGCGTCGAGCCCTTGTTTCTCGAGCTCCCATCCGCGTTCGATCAGACCGGATAAACCATAGGACAAAGCCAGGGAGTCAACGGCATAAACTTTAAAGCCTGACATATCGGCACCAGCAGTCGAAGAAGCGATTGTACCGCTCATTTTTGCTGAAGCGTGGACGGCGATAGCACATTCATATTCCTCTTTCAGCTTGTCATAGAGCTCAGCGAATTTGCCGGCGGATGGCTGGGAAGTCTTCGGGAATTCCGAAGCCGCCTTTATGCGCTCATAAAGCTGGGCCTGCGTCAGGTCCACACCATCGATGAATTCTTCAGAGCCGAAGTGTATATTAAGCGGCACAATATACACATCTGGATGCGCTTTCATTTCTTCTGTAACATAACCTGTCGTGTCCATTACCCATGCAATTGGTTTTTTCATTATCCAGCACCTCATCTTTTAGTTTTTTGAATAATAAAACTATAACATGAATAGTTTTATGCGGATAGAGCATGCGAGTCCCATAACGGCTATTTTGACTTGGAGTATCGTCAGTGCTGGCCGAATCGCTTCTTGTAAGATTCATCAATATCAAAACGATGTCTATAGACAATAATAATAATTGCCAGAATCAGGGGCCATACAACCGGTACGACCTGAAGTGCGACTGCCAATGCGATGAATGCAGTAAATGCGCTTAACATACATAAAGTTGCACTTTTTAGAAACGGATAAAAGGCGATGAACATAACGAACATTGCCAAAAAAAGTTCAGGGGTTAAAAAGAAGGTTACACCGATGAATACAGCGATTCCTTTACCACCCCGCCCGCGAAGCCAAAAAGGGAATAGGTGGCCAATGACCGCCAAAAGTCCGGCAACAGCAACAGCCCATAAAGGAAAATGAAAGTGAAATCCGGCAAAAACCACGATGGCGCCTTTAGCCGCGTCTCCCAGAAAGGTGAGGAGGAAAGCTCTCTTGCCGAGCACGGCCCCTGCATTGCGCGCCCCGAGATTGCCGCTTCGCTCTTTTCTGAGGTCAACGCCTTTCCATCTGCCGACAAGCCAGGCAGCCATGAGTGTGCCAATCAGATAGGACAGTAAAAAATAAATGAACATTCAATGCCCTCCATTAAGATAATCTATTATCTATAAGTAAAGCAGTTTTTCTTCCAGAAGAAAATAGCTAAAAAAATGCCTCCCCGCTGTCATGAGCGGGAAGGCAGAATTCAATTATTATTTCAATGAAGAAGCTTCGAGCAGGTAGTCGCAGATAACACGCAAACCTTTATCGAAATTTTCGAGGTGGAAATGTTCGTTAGGCGCATGAAAGTTCTCCGAAGCAAGGCCGAATCCCATGAGCACAACAGGACGCTCCAAAATTTCATCAAAAGCTGCAACGATCGGAATCGAGCCACCCATGCGGGTAAACGCAGTCGGCACTCCGTAGACTTTTTCGTATGAACGGCCGGCTGCCTGGATTGCCGGATGATCGAAAGGAGTCAGGAACGGCTTGCCTTTATCAAATTCGGTAATCTCGACAGAAACTCCTGCCGGTTTATATTTTTCAACATGCGCTTTCAATTTGGCGACAATGTCATCAGGATCCTGATTCGGCACAAGCCGGCAAGTGATTTTGCTGCTTGCTTCCGCCGGCAGGACGGTCTTAATGCCTTCGCCTGAAAATCCACCAGTGATGCCATTGACTTCCAGTGTCGGGCGAATCCATGTCCGTTCGACGAATGAATAACCCTGTTCACCGAAATCTTCCTTGATGCCAAGTTCTTTCTTTTCATTTTCCAAATCGAATTCGAGAGATGCGAATTCAGCGCGTTCTTTATCGGAGACTGGGAGAACGTCATCATAGAATCCGTCGACTTGAATGACACCTTCTTTGTCTCTGAAGCTTTCAAGAATTTCAACAATGGCATGAAGTGGATTTTGTACAGCACCACCGTACAGCCCGGAATGCAAATCGCCTTTGGGACCTTTTACATCAATCTGAATTCCGGCAAGTCCGCGCAATCCATAGCAAACTGCGGGACGGCCAGGACCTTGCATACCTGTATCCGAAATGACGATGATATCCGCTTCGAGTGCCTCTTTATTTTTTTCGACATAAGCGGGAAGACTCGGGCTGCCGATTTCCTCTTCGCCTTCAATGATGAATTTCATGTTGACCGGAAGTTCTCCGCCTAACTGCAGTAAAGCTTCAGCCGCTTTGATATGCATGAAGGTCTGGCCTTTGTCATCGCTTGCACCACGGGCGAACAACTTATTATCGCGGATCTGCGGATCGAATGGAGGCGACTCCCATAAATGGAGAGGATCGACCGGTTGGACATCATAATGGCCATAGACCAAAACAGTCGGTTTGCCTTCCGCGTGCAGCCAGTCTGCATATACGAGAGGGTGTCCTCCCGTCTCATCGATTTTTACATTTTCAAGTCCAGCTTTTTCAAAAGACTTGACCAGCCATTCTGCTGCTTTTTGCATATCTTCTTTATGCTCTGATAACGAGCTTACGGACGCAATCCGGAGAAATGACTCCAACTCTTCCAAATGATCCCCGCGTCGTTCCTGGAAATAACGTTCAATTTGCTGTGCATCCATTATTGAAAACCTCTTTTCGTTAAATTTCTGACAATGGAGAAAGTATACCATATGAAAGTTGTACTTTTCGACAGATGGAAAATTGCTGTGATATAATTGGACCTACGGAAATAGCTCGTAAAATTTTGTGTTTCAGACACTGGAGGAAACAATTTTGTTTATAGCGTTAGTATTATTTTTAATGATGTCGTTCTTCTTATCAGGAAGCGAAACGGCATTGACTGCGGTTAATAGGATGAAGGTCCATCTTCGCGCCGAGCAGGGGGATGTAAAGGCACAGAACCTGCAAAAATTGATCGCGAAGCCGGACCGGATGATCACTACTATATTAATCGGAAATAATATTGCCAATATCATGCTGCCTACCCTCGTCACCATGATTGCAATTGACAGGGGATGGGAAGTCGGGCTGGCTACAGCAATTTTGACTATCGTCTTGATTATATTCGGTGAAGTGCTGCCAAAAACGATTGCTGCAACTTTCGCTGATAAAATCGCTTATGTAGTTGCGCCTGTAATCCGGGTGCTGGTTGTAATATTGAAGCCGCTCACGTGGCTGCTTGCTCAGTTCACCAATATCTTCATCCGTATTATTTCCAAAGGCAGCGTCAAAGAAGCGACGATGACCAAGGAAGAATTGCGGACGATGGTCGATATCGCGTCGACTGAAGGGACATTTGAAGAAGATGAATCTGAGCGGATCAAAGGAGTGCTGGATTTTCCGCATAAAGACGTTTCTGACGTAATGTCCACTCACCGGACGGATATCGTTGGTATTGCGATAGACTCTACTTACGAAGAGGTTCGGGACTTGATATTGGATTCGTCCTATACCCGTTACCCGGTCTATGAAGAAAGCATGGATAACGTGGTCGGCCTGTTCTATTCGAAGAAATTGATCGAGTGGTCGATGAACCCCAACTTGTCGCTTCAGGAATTGATGGATGATAATCCGCTGTTCGTGGTCCAGTCTGTCAGCGTCGAAAAAGTATTCAAGATGATGATGGCCAAGAAAAAGCACATGGCCGTTATTTTGGATGAGTACGGCGGAACGCTGGGAATTGTAACGCATGAAGACATTATCGAAGAAATGATTGGACAGGATATTGAGGATGAAACGGATGAAGAAGATGATGAATTGGTCTTTGTAATGACCGATAATACTTTGTCTTGCCACGGCCGCCTTGAAATAGAAGATGTCAACGAAATGTTCGAAGTGGAAGTGCCGAATGACCATGATACCATCGCGGGATTTGTCATGCAGCAGCTTGGCCATGTGCCGGATGAAGGCGAACAGTTCACTTATGAAAACCTGCACGTCGAAGTTAACGAAATGGACCGTAATCGTATTGTGCGATTGACCATAACCAAAAAAGATGAAGAAGTCTTTGCTTAAAACCTGCCTTTGGGCGGGTTTTTTTGTTTGCTTTAAATGTGAGCGGCCGTTTCCGCTTTTCGTTGTCCAGACTCCAACGGCCAACTCCTCGAGTCGTAAGCCACTTTGGCTGTGCGACTGAAAAGACGCCGCTTCGCCAAATCGTCTTACGCTTGTCGGAGCTGAGCGGCCGTTTCCGCTTTTCTCTTTATTACATAACTGTAAGGCAAATGAAAGCGGAAGCGATAGAGTGAAAGGTTCTTTTCCGGCACAATAGGGTTAACAAGAAGAATGAACGGAGGAGCAAATCATGGAAAGTTTATATACAGAATACAACCGCTACATATATCATTTATGCCTGAAGCTGACACGCAATAAAGTGGAAGCGGAAGATCTCATGCAGGAGGTTTGGCTGAAAGTGGTGCGATATGAATCTTCAATCCAGGAAGTCGATCATGTCAAAGCCTGGTTGACGACAATCTGTATGAATACTTTCCGTGACCGCTACCGGAAAAATGTGCGCCGCAGCAAGCACGTCCAGCAACAGCCTGAGGGTCTTGATATTTCGTTGCTCGACCTTATCCCATCGGATAATGCAGGAGCGCCTGAACTGTTGGAACAGCAGGATGTATCGGTATTGCTTCAGCATAAAATTTCACAATTGGATGCGATTTACCGTACAACGATTGTTTATTTCTATGTAAATCAACTTTCATTGATCGAGATTGCGGAAGAAATGAAAGTATCGATCGGTACAGTCAAATCCCGTCTCTTCCGGGGCAAGCAAAGATTGAAGGATCTATTGCTTGAAGATGTGCAGACTCGTGAATATGTATTGCCTGCCTGAAGATCCAGATTTTAATTTACATTTGTCTATTATAAAAAGCTATTGAAAAGTGTATCGGATATCCCGGTGCGCTTTTTTTTGATGTAAAACCTTTTTTCACTCATAGAAATGATAAAAATGAAGTGCTATTAAGGAAAAAATTTAAAGAATTTTTGATTCATCTAGAGTAATATTAGAACAAACGAGGGGGATTGTACGATGAGAAAAAAAGTGCGCAGCTGGAGTAAGCGCAAAAGAATAATAATGGCTGTCATAGGAACGCTTGCTTTACTTTATATTGGTGTAATTGTATGGCATACGGTGAAACCATTGCCGGAAGGCCTTGAATACGCTGGCGATCTTCGCCGGGTGGAAAATGTAGAAATGTTGTATGATCTGTCTTTTGCTCAAAATAAAGAAGGCGACGAAATGGAACACGAATTGCGCATATTCGACGAGATTTACACCATGATTGAAGAAGCAGAAGAATTCATCGTGCTTGATTTATTCCTTTTTGATAATTATGAAGACCAAAAAGGTGATTTTCCTGCTGTCGCGGAATCTTTGACCAACAAGCTATTGACTAAAAAAGAAGAAAACCCTGATATGCCGATTTATTTTATCACCGATCCTTTGAATACTGGCTACGGATCGTATGAGAGCCAGCTGCTCGGAACATTGAAAGACAACGGCATTGAAGTAATCATCACAGATTTGGATGAACTGCGCGATTCAACACCGCTGTATTCTGGTCTGTACCGCGTTTTTTTCCAGTGGTTTGACAATGGAGGAGAGGGCTGGCTGCCAAATGCGATGTCGAGTGAAGCGCCGGATTTGAACGTGTCTTCCTACCTGGAAATGATGAATATCAAAGCGAATCACCGCAAGGCAGTCATCACGGAAAAAGAGGCCATCGTCAGTTCCGCCAATCCCCATAACGCGAGCGGCCTGCACGGCAATATGGCTTTTAAAGTCACCGGACCAGTGTTGAATGATATTCTGGAATCGGAAGAAGCGGTATCACAATTTTCCGGCGGTCCGTCATTCCCGCGGGTTAAAGCAGAAGAACAAGATGGTGATTATCAGGTCCAATACGTGACGGAAAAGAAAGTATTGGAATCAGTGTTGAAGGATATTGAAAAAACAAAAGAAGGCGACAGCATCCATCTGGCTATGTTTTATATCGCGGAAGGAGATGTTGTGAGTGCGCTGACGGACGCTGCGAAACGCGGAGTGGAAGTCAAAATGGTGCTCGATCCCAATGAAAATGCATTTGGCACCGAGAAAACAGGCTTGCCGAACCGCCCGGCTGTCCATGAAATGATTGCGGAAAGTGATGGAGAAATTGAAGTCCGTTGGTACAACACAGTGGTCGGCCAATTCCATACGAAATCGATTTGGATTGAAACTGCAGAAGAAAGTTACATTTCAGGCGGTTCCACCAATTATACGGAGCGGGCATTCGAAAACTATAATGTGGAAAGCAACCTTCGGGTCATAGCGCCAAATGACAGCGAATTGGTAACTGATATGGACGCCTATTTCGAACGGCTATGGAACAATGAAGATGCACTTTACACCCTGGATACTGAGGAGTATCAGGATACATTCACATTCTGGCAGCGGGGCATCTATGGCTTTCAGAAACTGTTTAAGCTGACGACTTATTAGAGTCATGGCAGCGCCTGTTCAGCCAATAAAAAAGGTCTCTTCCCACTTTAGGGAAGAGACCTTTTGGCTGTGGAGAAACCATTAACCTTTTTAATCATTAAGCTCTAGCTGGACGCTTTCCGCGGGGGGAGTGGCCTGATGCTCCTCAGGCGCGATGCTACTTGGGGGGTCTCAGGACTCGCTCCTGTTCCCGCAGGAAAGACATCTTTGCCCTTCGCCACCTGCCGCTTCATTCTGCAACCGTGTAGATTCAAAGAGCTTACTTTTAAACGGATATGGTATTTGGAGGGTTCCCTTTATAGAAAGCAACTAGAGATATGGAGCAAAACAGCGAAGACTCCCAGGTGAGCAGGCGAATGCCGACGAAGTGCAAGATCCACTCGGGCGAAGTGGAACAAGCCCGAGTTAGCTCAGCGCAAGCCACCAG